>NZ_PTFE01000080.1:0-38500 GCF_002936975.1 Bradyrhizobium sp. AC87j1 | reverse complement strand
AGCTGATCCATTGCTGACATCTCACTCCACGGCATGGACGGCCTCCCGAATCGGACCAATCCAGCCAATGTTGATGTGTCAGCTATGTCTCCGAACACCCGTCAGTGATCTGTCCGGGCTAAACACTGCGCGGGCGATGACACCGGATTATGTGGCGTCACCGCCCCAAATGCCGCATGAAGATCCGCACCACATATCCCTGGAATCGCGGTGCTTCGTCGTAGAGATCTGACGCGATCCGCTCGATGGTCTCACGCAACGACAAAAACTGCGCCTGCCGCGCACTGCTTTCGGTGCCCTGCATGCCCGCGAGCTCGTCCATCGCGGCGTCGCTGATCTGGCAGTGCACGACCTCGTCGCCGCTCAGCATGGTGAAGCGAAAGGCCAGCCGTTCGAGGTCATGGCCGATGATCTTGTCGCGCGTCAGCGGCATCCAATTGTCCCGTCGCGCCCCCGAACGGGACAATGCTGAAAATCTGTCGCCTTGTCACTATCCGCGCCGAAGGACGTGGCGGTCATCCGGCGCCCATCAGTAGCGCGGCTGACGAACCGGCTGCTCTCCAGCTTCAGTAGACGAGCGCCGTGCCGGTCGGCCTGTCGAGCGCCGCGGCCAGCGACCGATACTCCTCGCAACCGGTCCCGCAGATGGAGGCAATCCGGCTCAAATGATAGAGCGCCTGCTCGCGATTGCCCCGCTCGAGCTGCCAAAGTCCGTAATATTGCCACGTCAGCACGTGGTTTGGATCTGCCTTCAATGCGCGCTCATACCAAACCTGCGACTGCTCGTAGTCGCCGAGCTTGCGATAGGAGTAGCCGATGAGGTTGGCGACGTTCGGATGGTCGTCATGGCCGAGCGACTTCAATTGCGCGATCGCGGCCGCATAGTCGTTGCGCTCGTAGATCGTGTCATAGGCCACGCGGTAGCCGGCCGCGAATGCGGGATCGCCGATGCTGGACTGATTGTTCGGCTTCTTGCCTTTCTGGATTGCCTTGGCGCCCGGACGCTTCGGATAGGTCGGCTGCGGCTTCTGATCCGAATAGGCGCCGGCGTATGGATCCGTCGAGCTGGCGCCGCCCCCGCCTCCTCCACCGCCGCCTCCGCCCGCGGCAAATGCCGGCGAGCACAATAGGGCTGCCGCGAACGTACCCAACACGACGCGCCTGATCATCGCTGCGATCATGTCTGCCTCCTGTGTTTCAAGCGGCCCCGGACCAATTGATAACCCTGCCTCGGCGGCAATATTCCAGGACGCTGCGCTCACGGAGGCGTCAGCATGCGTACGACAGTTCCTGTGTCCTTTACTGGAAGGCGACCTCGGCAAAGCTGCGCAGCTTTCGCGAATGCAGCCGCTCCGATTCCTGCTGCTTGAGCCGTTCCAGCGCCTTCAGGCCGATCTCGAGATGCTGGCCGACGCGGCGGCGGTAGAATTCGCTGGCCATGCCCGCGAGCTTGATCTCGCCGTGCAGCGGCTTGTCGGAGACGCAGAGCAGCGTGCCATAGGGAACGCGGAAGCGATAGCCGTTGGCGGCGATCGCGGCCGATTCCATGTCGAGCGCGACCGCGCGCGACTGCGACATACGTCGGATCACCTCAGGCCCGGAGATCTCCCAATTGCGGTTGTCGACGCTTGCCACCGTCCCCGTGCGCATCAGGCGCTTGAGCTCGAAACCTTCGAGGCCGGTAACGTCCTCAACGGCCTCTTCCAGCGCGACCTGCATCTCGGCCAGCGCGGGGATCGGGACCCACAGCGGCAGCTCGCGATCGAGCACATGGTCTTCGCGCACATAGCCGTGCGCGAGGACGTAATCGCCGAGGCGTTGCGTGTTGCGCAGGCCCGCGCAATGGCCGAGCATCAGCCAGGCATGCGGACGCAGCACCGCGACATGGTCGGTGACGTTGCGCGCGTTGGACGGACCGGTGCCGATGTTGATCAGCGTGATGCCGCGATAGCCCGATGCGACGAGGTGGAAGGCCGGCATCTGCGGCATGCGCGCCGGCGCAACGCCGCTGATTGCGCCACCGCTGCGCGTGACGACGTTGCCCGGCGCAACAAAGGCTTCAAGGCCGGCCTCGCCGGACTGGAGCCGCTGCTGACAGAGCTGCGCGAAGGCGTCGACATAGAACTGGTAGTTGGTGAAAATGACAAAATTCTGGAAATGCTCGGGGTCGGTGCCGGTGTAGTGATAGAGCCGGCGCAGCGAGTAATCGACGCGGGCGGCGCGGAACAGCGACAGCGGCTCGGGCGCGCCAGGCTGAAGCTCGAAGGTGCCGTCGGCAATCGAATCGTCCATGGTGGCGAGATCGGGCACGTCGAAGGCGTCGCGCAGCGATCGCGCGACAGGGGAATTCTCGCTCGTGGTGATCGCAGCTTCGATGTTGATGTCGCGCCGATAGGCGAAGTGGATCGGGATCGGCTCAGCGGACTCGCCGATCTCGACGGGCACGCCGTGATTCTGGATCAGGAGGCCGATCTGCTCGACAAGGTAGCTCCGGAACAAATCCGGGCGCGTCACGCTGGTTTCATGCACGCCGGGCCCGGCGACGAAGCCGTAGGCGAGACGCGAATCCAGCCGCGCGTGGGTCGCGGTGGTAAGGCGGACGAAGGGATAATAGGCGCGCACCCGCGTCGTGATCGCTTCGCCGCCGACATAAGCCTCGAACCGATCGCGCAGGAATTTTGTGTTGCGCTCGTAGATCTCTTCGAGGCGGGTGACGGCCGCTGACGCGTCGGCGAAGGATTCGGTGGCGATGGAGGATGGGGATTGCATGGTCGAGCGCCGGGTTGATGGGCTTGAGTCGAACTATAGCAAAGAAGTCAGTGCCGTAGGGTGGGCAAAGCGGAGCGTGCCCACCAATATGCCCGTCGTGTAAGAGACGGTGGGCACGGCGCATCGCGCCTTTGCCCACCCTACGAGACCGAGGCTGCCGCTCGAGATACCGGATGCGCGCTAAGCGCGCTCCGGGATGACGCGCTTTCGCGCGTCACTTCTCCCGGAACGCTCGCATCAGCTGGTCGTGCAGCGGCTTCATCAGATAGGACAGCATGGTGCGGTCACCGGTCTGGACGAAGGCTTCCACCGGCATGCCCGGGATCATCTTGACGTCGCCGAGACGGGCGATCTCCTCGGCCGGCATCGAGACGCGGATGGTGTAGTAGCTCTGGCCGGTGCGCTGGTCGGTGGTGACGTCGGGCGAGACGCGGCTGACGAGGCCGTTGAGCTCCGGCGTGGTGCGCTGATTGAAGGCGGAGAGGCGCAGCAGCGTCTTCTGGCCGATCTGGAGCTTGTCGATGTCGACCGGATTGACCTTTGCCTCGACCTGGAGATCGTCGGCCTGCGGCACGATCAGCATGAGAGCGTCGCCGGCGGTGATGACGCCGCCGACCGTGTGCACCGTGGATTGCAGCACCATACCATCCTGCGGCGCGCGGATGTCGATGCGGCGAAGCTGGTCTTCGGCGGCGACCTTGCGCTCGATCAGCTCACCGATCTTGTCGTTGGTCTCACGCAGATCCTTGGAGACCTCGCTCACCACGTCCTTGTCGACCTGGATGATCTGGAGCTCGGTCTCTGTAATCTTGCCCTTGGCCTGGGCGCGCGAGGCGATGTATTGCGCGCGTTCGCCGTTGAGACGGGCCGAGTCGCGTTCGAGCTGGGTCAGGCGCGAGATCTGCACCAGACGCTTGTCGTAGAGCTCGCGCACGCCGGTGAGCTCGTTCTGCACCAGCGCGATCTCCTGATCCTTGGCCTTCTCCTGGGCGCTGAGACCCGCGATCTCCTCGTTGAGCTGCGTAATGCGCTCGCGAAGCTGAGCCTTCTGTCCGGTGCGGCCGTTGACGCGGACGTCGAACAGCTTGGTTTCGGCGGAGAGCAGCAGCTTGACGTCGGGATCGCTGGCGCGCTCGATCAGGGCTTGCGGAAATTCGATCCTGTCGACCCCGCGCTGCTCGGCCTGCAAGCGCGCCGCACGCGCCTGCGCGGCGTCGAGATTCTTGGTGACGATGGCAAGGTTGGCCTTGGTGACGGTGTCGTCGAGCCGCACCACGATGTCGCCGGCCTTGACCAGGTCGCCGTCGCGGGCGCGCACCTCGCCGACCACGCCGCCGGTCGGATGCTGCACCTTCTTGACGTTGGATTCGACCACGATCTGGCCCGGCGCGATCAGCGCGCCTGAGATCAGCACGGTCGAGGCCCAGCCGCCGAGACCGACGACAAGCACCAGCACGATCACAAAGCCGAGGATCAGGTGAAACTTGATGGATTCGCGTACGGTCTTGTTCGCGGCAGGCTTCGGGCCGCCGATGGCCATCGTGCTCATGGTTTGGCCACTCCGCCTTCGCTGACGATCTTGATCGGGGCCGGCGGCGCCACGCGCGGCTGCAGAACCTGGGCGAGCACCTGCTCCTTGGGGCCGAACGCCTGCATGCGGCCGTCACGCAGCACCAGGACCTGGTCGACCGCCTCGACGCCGATCGGACGGTGCGCCACCACGACCACGATGGCGCCGCGCTCGCGAGCGGCGCGGACGGCGCGGGTCAGCGCCTCGTCGCCTTCGGTGTCGAGATTGGAGTTGGGCTCGTCGAGCACGATCAGGAAGGGGTTGCCATAGAGCGCGCGCGCCAGCGCCACGCGCTGCGCCTGGCCGGCGGAAAGCGCTGTGCCCTGCTCACCCACCTGGGTGTTGTAGCCCTCGCGCATCTTGATGATCATCTCGTGCACGCCGGCTTCTTTCGCAGCCGCGATGATGCCCTCGGACGTCGCCTCGGGATCGAACCGGCTGATGTTCTGGGCGATGGTGCCGCCGAACAGTTCGACGTCCTGCGGCAGATAGCCGATGTGCCGGCCAAGCATGTCGGACGACCATTGATCGAGCGCCGCGCCGTCGAGCCGCACCTTGCCGCGCACCGGCTGCCAGACCCCGACCAGCGCGCGGATCAGCGACGATTTGCCGGAGCCACTCGGGCCGATCACGCCGAGGCCGTTGCCGGCGGCGAGCGCGAAGGTGACGTCCTGCACGATGAGGCGCTGGTCGCCGGGCGGCACCATGGCGACGCCTTCGACCGAGAGCCGGCTGGTAGGCGCCTGCAACTGGGTCGGCATGGTCTGCGCCGGCATCTGCTCCAGCAAGCGCGTGAGGCGGTGCCAGCTCTGGCGCGCCGCGACGAAGGATTTCCAGTGCGCAATGGCGAGATCGACCGGCGCAAGCGCGCGGGCGGACAGGATCGAGCCGGCGATGATGATGCCGGCGGTCGCCTCCTGGTGGATGACGAGATAGGCGCCGACCGCCAGCACGGCCGATTGCAGCATCATGCGCAGTACCTTTGCGACTGCGCCGAGACCACCGGCAACGTCGCTCGCGCGCTGATTGCCGGCGAGATATTTTTCGTTGGTCTCGCTCCAGCGCTGGTTCATCCGGCCGGCCATGCCCATCGCCACCATGACTTCGGCGTTGCGGCGGCTGGCCTGGGCGAGATCGTTGCGCTGGGCGGCAAGCCCCATCGCCTCGCGCGCCGGCTGGCGGGACATGAACTCGGTGACCAGCGTCAGCCCGACCAGGATGATGGCGCCGACCAGCGCGGTGACGCCGATCATGACGTGGAAGGCGAAACAGATGGCAAGATAGAGCGGCAGCCAGGGCAGGTCGAAGAACGCGCTCGGGCCCATGCTGCCGAGGAAGGAGCGGACGTTGTCGAGATCACGCAGCGGCTGGAGGCCTTCGTTACGGCTGCCGACCAGAAGCGGCAGGCGCACGATGGTGTCGAACACGCGCTTGTTGAGGGCTTCATCGAGCGCGGTGCCGATCCGCCCCAGGATCCGGTTGCGGATCATGTCGAGCACGCCCTGCGCCATGTAGAGGAAGCTGGCGAGGATGATCAGGCCGACCAGGGTCGGGACGCTGCGGCTCGGCAGCACCCGGTCGTAAACCTCCAGCATGAAGATCGACCCGGTCAGATAGAGCAGGTTGATCATGCAGCTCATGAAGCCGACGCCGATGAACGCGGTGCGACAAGCGCGCAAGGCGTCACCGAGCTCTGAACGGCGGACGCCAGGACCGGCTGCCATCAGTCTGATCTCTTTCAGGTGGGGGCCAAGGCCCCTGATTTCACGGGCAATTCAGGGTACTCGCCCCGGATTAACATCATGTTCGCCCTGCGTCCAACGCAGCCGGGTTCATCCAAAACCCTGATGGCCCACATCTACCCCTGATGGCCCCGCACGCAAGTCCGGTATTTCACAGTCTTTGCGGCTTTTTGGTGCGTGGCCGCCGCCCCTCCCCAGTTCTGGAGAGGCGGCTAGTTCCGATCGACCGAACCGGGCGGTTACTAGAACCGGCCGCCGCCCCGCACCAGCCGCACCACCAGCAACAGGATGACCGCGCCGATGGCGGAATAGACGATCTCGGAGACCAGGCCCGTGCCGAGGCGGATGCCGAGCTTCGGAAACAGGAAGCTTGCCACCAGCGCGCCGGCGATGCCGACGACGATGTCGCCGATGATCCCGAACCCCGTTCCGCGCACCACCTTGCCGGCGAGCCAGCCGGCGACGAGGCCGACGAACAGGATGACGAGCAGGCCTTCGTTTGAAATGTACATAAGTCTGGTCCCTCTGCATGAACGGCCGCATGGAACGGGAACCGGGATGAATGGCGTCTGAATGCTAGTCGCTTCACCCGGCTCCGACAAAAATGTCGAAAACAACCCCATGCAAAGTAGAACGGCTTCTGCCTGCAGTCGCCGGTGAACTGTGACAACTCGGTGTTGCCGTGGAGGAATTTCAAAGGAAGGAGCGCTGCTGCAGCGCCGTTCAAATATTATGACAGCGCCGCCGCCTGCTCCGCCAGAACACATCGCGCCGCCCGGCCCGGCCCGACCGCCACATTGGCAGGCAATTGCTCCAGGCAACGGGGCTGCGCCACGGCGCAGCGCGGGGCGAAGGAGCAGTTGTGGGGTTTCTCGGCCAGTGAGGGCGGCGTGCCGGGGATGGTTTCGAGGCGGGCGCCACGCTTGGCGCCGTGAATCGTCGAGGCGAGCAGGCCCTTGGCATAGGGATGCACCGGGCTGCGGACGATGTCGCGAAGCGTGCCCTGCTCCACGATCTGACCGGCATACATCACCGCGACACGGTCGCAGATCTCGATGGCGACGCCGATGTCGTGGGTGACGAAGATAACGGACATGCCGAACTCGCGCTGCAGCTCGCGCAGCAAGAGCAGGATCTGGATCTGCACGGTGGCATCGAGCGCGGTGGTCGGCTCGTCCGCGAGCAGGATTTTTGGCCGGCAGGCCAGCGCCAGCGCGATCATGGCACGCTGACGCATGCCGCCGGACATCTCGTGCGGATAGGCGTCGAGCCGGCGTTTTGCGGAGGGAATGCGCACGACCTCGAGCATTTCGAGTGCGCGTGCCCTGCCCTCAGCATAGCTTTTGCCCTCGTGGCGCACGACGCTTTCGGCGATCTGCGCACCGATGGTGTAGACCGGATCCAGTGCCAATGCCGGCTCCTGGAAGATCATCGACACGGTCTGGCCGCGGAACGACGACAGCTCCTCGTCGTTCATGGCGAGCACGTCGCGGCCCATGACGTTGACGGTACCCGAAATCTGCGTGCGCTTCTTCGGCAACAGCCGCATCAGCGCACGCAGCGTCACGCTCTTGCCCGAACCGGACTCGCCGAGCAGGCCCAACACCTCACTGTTGCCCAGCGAGAGACTGAGATCGTTCACGGCATAAACCGTGCGCTCCCCGGTGAAGCGGATGTTGAGGCCTGAAATCTCGACGAGCTTTGTCATGACGGCAGTTTCGGCAATCGATCGTGATAATCGGTGACGCGCTGGAAGGCGGCGCCGATGGTGAGCAGGGTCGCTTCGTCGAAGGAACGGCCGATCAGCTGCATGCCGACCGGCAGGCCGCTTTTGGTGAAGCCCGAGGGCACGGTGAGCGACGGCAGGCCCAAAAAGTTCACCGGGCGGGTGAACAGCGTCAGCCGCTGCACCATGGCCGGTGCGTTCGGGCCGCCGCCGACATCGCTCTCCTCGATCGTCGGCGCCGGCACCGGGGACGCCGGTGCGATCACCGCATCGACGCCTGCAGTGGCCGCATGGTGCGCAGCGAGTGCGGGACCACGCCAGCGCATCGCCTCGAGATAAGTGATGGCGGGAATGGCGAGACCGTTCTGAAGCCGCATCAAGACCTGCGGGCCATAGTCCTGCGGACGCTCGATCATCCAGCGCTTGTGGAAGGCGGCAGCTTCGGCGGCGAGCACGAGCTGGCTCGCCGAGGACAATTGCCGCTGGTCCGGCAGCTCGACCGTGACGGTGTCGGCGCCCTCGCGCTTGAGCACGGCGATGGTCTCGTCCAGCACGCGCGCGACCTCGCTGTCGAGATCGTCGACATAGAACGACGCAGGCACGCCGATCTTGAGGCCTTTCAACGAGCCCTTGGTCGCGCCGACATAGTCCGACAGCGGCTCGTGGCTGCAGGTCGAGTCGGCAGGGTCAGCGCCAGCCATCAGCGCCAGCAGCAGCGCACAATCCTCGGCGGTGCGGGCAAGCGGGCCAACGGTGTCGAGCGACTGCGACAACGGCATCGCGCCGGCCCGGCTGACGCGACCGACCGTGGTCTTCAACCCGGTAACTCCGCAGAAGTGCGCGGGCATCCGGATCGAGCCGCCGGTATCCGAGCCCAGCGCCGCGTAGGTCAGCCGCGCGGCGACCGCCGAGCCGGAGCCCGACGAGGAGCCGCCGGTGATGTGCGCGACATTCCAGGGATTGCGCACCGGACCGTAATGGGCGTTGTGCCCGGTCGGACCGTAGGCGAACTCAGCGAGGTGCAGGGTGCCGAGTCGGACCTGGCCGGCGTCCTTCAAGCGTTGCAGCGCCGTGGAGGTCACGGTCGGCACGAAGTCGCGGCGGATCAGCGAGCCGCAGGTCGCAACGTGACCGGAATCGTAATACATGTCCTTGTGCGCGAGCGGCACGCCATGCAGGGGACCACGGACATTGCCCTTGGCGAGCTCGGAATCGGCGGCTTCGGCCGCCTTCAGTGCAGCCTCCCCCTCGACCGACATGAAGGCGTTGAGATGCGGCTGCCACTGCTCGATGCGGTGCAGCAGCGCGCGCGTCACCTCATGAGAGGACACTTGCTTCATCGCGATCGCGCGCGCGACCTCGGTGAGCGTCATCAATGCAGGCTCAGTGCTCATTTCGACACCTTCTGCGTCTGCGCGATCGGATAGAGCGCGGGCTCCAGGTCGAACGGCAGCGTGCCGGCGATGGCCGCGAAGCCTTCGAAGGCAGGCCCGATGGAATTGGAGATGCGCGTCGCGATCTCGTCGTCCACGGGGACGCCGGCAACTAGCGCAATCGGCTTGATCTCTTTCGGTGTCGGTCTCGTCATGCGGTCTTCTCCCTGGGCGCGCGGCTGTGGCCTGAACCCGGTATCGCCATGTAGCACGCGGCCTCGTGGCCCATATTATCCAGCGCGGTGAGCTTTGGTGTCGCATTTGCGCAGAGCGGCTCCGCAAACGGGCAACGGGTGTGGAAGCGGCAGCCCGGGGGCGGATCGATCGGGTTGGGCGGATCGCCTGTGATCGGCGGCTGCTCAGTACGCCTGTCGGGGTCAGACGACGGCATCGCCGCAAGGAGTGCGCGCGTGTAGGGATGCGCAGGGTTGTCCCAGACCTGGTCGACCGGGCCGAGCTCGACGACTTCGCCAAGATACATCACCAGCACGCGATCGCTGATGTAGCGGACGACGTTGAGGTCATGGCTGATGAAGAGATAGGTCAGCCCGAACTCGCGCTTGAGATCGGCGAGCAGGTTGAGCACCTGCGCCTCGACGGATTTGTCGAGCGCGGAGACGGCTTCATCCAAAATCACCAACCGCGGCGACAGGGCCAGCGCGCGCGCGATGTTGACGCGCTGGCGCTGGCCGCCGGAGATCTCGTGCGGATAGCGGTTGGCGAAGTTCTCCGGGCGCAAGCCGACCTTGCCGAGCAGCTCGCGCGCCAATGCGCGCGCCGCGCCATCGGCCATGCCGTGCACCTTGGGGCCAAAAGCGATCGATTCCTCGATCGTCAGGCGCGGGTTGAGCGAAGCATAGGAGTCCTGAAACACCATCTGCATGCCGCGGCGCAATTCGCGCAAGCTCAGCGACTGGCCGACGGTCATGCCGTCATAGATGATGTCGCCGGTGTCGCGCGGCATCAGATGCATCAGCAGGCGCGCGGTGGTGGACTTGCCGCAGCCGGATTCGCCGACGATGCCGACGGTCTCGCCCTTGGCGACGGCGAACGAGACATTGTCCACGGCACGCACGGTGCGCTTTGCGGCAAACAGCCCGCCGCGAACAGGGAAGTGCTTGGTCAGCCCGTTGACCTGAAGCAGCGGCTGCGCGACGCCGCCGCGGTCTTCGACCGGCTCGAGCATTTCAACGGATGTGTTGCTCTCGCTCATGGCCTAGTTCCTGATGTCCATGGCGCTGCGTAGGCCGTCCGAGAGCAGGTTGAAGCAGATCGAGACCGCAAAGATCATCGCGCCCGGCAATGCGGCGACCCAGGGATTGACGTAGATCGCGGTGCGTAAGGTGTTGAGCATCAGGCCCCATTCCGGCTCCGGCGGCTTGGTGCCGAGGCCGAGGAAGGAAAGACCGGCGGCCAGGATCATCGAGACCGAAATGAGACTGGTGGCATAGACGAAGATCGCGCCGAGCACGTTGCCGAGGATGTGCACGCGCATGATGGTGAAGGGCCCGGCGCCGGAGGCGCGCGCGGCCTCGACGAAGTCCATGTTGCGCACGCCTGTGGTGACGCTTTCGGCGACGCGGGTGATCTGCGGCACGAACACGACGGTCAACGACACGATGGAATTGAGGATGCCGGCGCCGAGCGCGCCGGAGATCGCGATCGCCAGCAGCACGGAGGGAAAGGCGTAGAACACGTCGATCGTGCGCATAATCGCGGTGTTAAGCTTGCCGCCGACATAGCCGGCGACGAGGCCCAGCGAGGTGCCTATGCAGAAGGCGAGGATCACGGGCAGAATGCCGATGACCAGCGACAGCCGCCCGCCATAGATCAGCCGCGCCAGCATGTCGCGGCCGAGCTCATCGGTGCCGAGCGGGTAGCCAACGGTGCCGATGTGGCGCAGGCGGCGGATCATGGAGCCCTTGTAGGGATCTTCCAGACCCAGCCACGGTGCAAGGATCGCGGACAGGAAGATCAGTAGCAGCACCAGCGCGCAGGCCATGCTGACCTTGTCGCGCCGGATGCGGCGGCCGACGGTCGCCCAATAACCGCGCGCCTTGGTCGCGGGCGCAGCCTGCAGCGCGGCATCGGCGGTCGCAGATAACGGAAGCTCGCTCATTGCTAGCCCCGCTTGATGCGCGGATCGATCGCGGCTTGCGCGATGTCGACCATGAGATTGAGGAAGACGAAGAACAGCGCCAGGATCAGGATCGTGCCTTGAAGCAGCGGCAAGTCGCGCTGGAAGATCGCCGAGTTGAGCAGGAAGCCCGAGCCCGGCCAGGAAAACACGGTCTCGATCAGGATCGAGCCGCCGAGCATATAGCCGAGTTGAAGCCCCATCACCGCGAGCGCGGTGGGCGCGGCGTTCTTGATGACGTGACGGAACACTCCGCGCTCATGCAGCCCCTTGGCGCGCAAGGCTTCGACAAAATCCTGGCTCAGGATGTCGCCGGTCAGCGCGCGCACCGTGCGGGTGACGATACCCATGGGAATCACCGATGTCGTGATCGCCGGCAGCACGAGGTATTGCAGGTGTGCCCAGTCCCAGGCCCAGGTGGCGGAGCCGCCCGGCCCGGCGCCGACCGCGGGCAGCCAGTTCAGCTGCACCGAGAAAATGATGACGAGCACCATGCCGAGCCAATAATGCGGCAAGGATACGCCCGCGATGGCAAAGGACGTCGCGAGCTTGTCGATCCAGGTCTCGCGGAAATAGCCGGCGATCAGGCCGAGCAGGATGCCCATGGTGAAGCCGATGATCGCGGCGGCAATCGCCAGCGTGACGGTGTTGCTGACCGCGCGCATGACTTCGGCGAGCACGGGGCGCCCTGTCGCAATGGAATTGCCGAGATCGCCGTGCAGCGCGCGCATCAGCCACAAGCCGAACTGCACCGGCAGCGGGCGGTCAAAGCCATAGGCGGAACGGAGCTGCGCGGCTAGCTCCTGCGAGGCATCGGCCGGCAGCACCGCGACCAGCGGATCGCCCGGCGTGATGTGCACGAGCAGAAAACACACCAGCGCGACGCTGATGACAATCGGAACGACGTAGACGATGCGTCTGGCGATATAGGCGAGCACGTTGTTTCTTCTTCTTCCTTTCTCCCCTTGTGGGAGAAGGTGGCATAGGCCGCCTCCGGCGGCCGTTTTTAAGTCGACGCCGAAGCGAAGCTTCGGCTACGGCGCCGGATGAGGGGTTCTACCCGCGGATACAGCGTTATCGAATGAGAGAAAGGGCCACTCGCGGAGAGAGACCCCTCACCCGGCTTCGCTGTCGCGAAGCCACCCTCTCCCACAAGGGGAGAGGGTGCACTGTTCGTGTGGTGCGAACTACTTCATCGACACCAGCGAGAAGTCGATGAACCAGCTCTTCGGCTGCACGACACCGGTCACCTTCGGGCTGATGGCGCGGGGGCCGACGTCGTGGGCGACGTAGAGGAAGGCGGCATCGTCGACCGAGGCCGCGTGCAGCTCGGCGAGCGCAGCGTCACGCGCGGCGGGATCGAAGGTCTGGCGCGCCTTCTTCACCAGCTCGTCGAACTTGGGATTGTTGATGAAACCCCAATTGTTCGAGACCGGGGGCGCCATGCCCGATTGCAGGAAGCGCACCAGCGCGAAGAACGGGTCCATCGCCGCATAGGTCACGTTGGTCGCGTGCGAACCATTGGCCGAGGGATCCTTGGCGCCGCGGCGCCAGTTCGTGAACAGCGTATTCCATTCGATGACGTCGAGCTGCACATCGAAGTAGCATTCGGCAAGGGCCTGCTGGAGATACTCGTTCATCGGCAAGGGCTGCATCTGGCCCGAACCAGAGGCGGAGGTCTGGGTCTTGACCGTCAGCTTCTTGTTGGGGCCAAACCCGGCCTCCTGCATCAGCTTCTGCGCAGCCGCCTTGTCATACTTGATCTCGAAGCTCGGCTTGCCGCGCCAGGGATGGCCGGGCTCGAAGGTGCCGGTCGCCGGCACCATCAGGCCGGCGAGCAGGCCGTCCTTGAGACCTTCGCGATCGACGCAGAGGTTGGCGGCCTTGCGCACGCGTATGTCGTTCCAGGGCGAACCCTCGACGCGCGAGAACTGCCACGGCCAGACATGCGGCTGCTCGTTGGCGTAGAGCTTGAAGCCGCGCTGCTTGAGCTCGGGCAGTGCGTCCGGCGCCGGCGCCTCAACCCAGTCGACCTGACCGGAGAGCAGCGCCGCGGTGCGGGCGTTGGCTTCCGGCATCGGCAACAGCACCATCTTGTCGACCTTGGGCACGCGCGCCTTGTCCCAATAGCTCGCGTTCTTGACGAGCTCTAGCCGCTCGCGCGGCGTGAAGCTCGCCATTTTCCACGGGCCGGTGCCTGCGGCGTCCTTGGCAAACGCCGTCCACGCCGCCTGCGACTTGGCCTTGGCGTCGGCGCCTTCGGCCTTGTCGTAGAAATGCTGCCACTTCGCCGGGCTCGCCATGAACAAATTGGTGAGGTTGATCGGCAGGAAGCTGTCGGGCTCCTTGGTGGTGAGCTCGACCGTCATGTCGTCGATCTTCTTCGCCGAGGCGAGCGTCGGCATGCGCGAGGCCGTGACGCCGACCTGGCTGGCGTCGAACTGCGGCGCGTCCTGCTTCAACACCTTCTCGACGTTCCACACCACCGCATCCGCATTGAACGGGGAGCCATCATGGAAGGTCACGCCGGGGCGCAGCTTGAAAACCCACTTGGTCTTGTCGGCATCGTCGACCTTCCACTCGGTGGCAAGGCCGGGAATGACCACGCTCGCCTTCTCGGCGGAGGACAGGTCCCAGCCGGTCAGCGCGTCGTACATGGTGAGGCCGGTGAAGCGGTTGCCTTCAAAACCCTGATCGGGCTGGCCCAGTGTGCGCGGAATATCGGCAGCGGTCATGCCGATGCGCAGCACGGTGTCGGCACTGGCCTCACGCGGCCATGCAGCCACCGTCGTTAGAGCGAGCACCGCGATCCATGCCGCGCGCGTGTTCTTCTTCTTAGTAAGCATCGCCTCAATCCTTTTCCGGCTTCGATGACTATTTTTGATGCAATCGTATGCAATGGCTATGCCAAAGAGAAACTTATTCTGCAATTTGGCCCTGCGACGACAAGTCCTTGTAGGTCGCAGGCGGGTGCACGCGCCGCGCTGCCTATTCTGGCATCAAGATTGCAAGTTCGGTCCCGAAATCCCTGGGAGCTCTAGGCCATGCGTGTTCGTCTATCGATTTGTCTCGCCGTGCTTGCACTGGCGTTGTCCGCAATCTCGGCGCGCGCCGAAACGGTGGTGCGCTACGGCATCTCGATGGCGGACATTCCGCTCACCACGGGTCAGCCCGATCGCGGCGCCGGCGCCTATCAGTTCACGGCCTATACGATCTACGATCCCTTGGTGGCCTGGGAGATGGACGTCGCCGACCGGCCCGGCAAGCTGGTGCCGGGGCTCGCGACCGAGTGGAAGGTCGATGATGCAGACAAGACCAAATGGCGCTTCACGCTTCGCAAGGGCGTGAAGTTTCACGACGGCAGCGAGTTCAACGCCGACGCCGTGATCTGGAATCTGGACAAGGTGCTCAACGACAAGGCGCCGCAATTCGACAAGCGCCAAAGCGCGCAGGTGAAGACCCGCCTTCCCTCCGTTGCGAGCTACGCCAAGATCGACGATTTCACCGTGGAGATCACCACCAAGACGGTCGATTCCTTCTTTCCCTATCAGATGCTGTGGTTCCTGGTGTCGAGCCCGGCGCAGTACGAGAAGCTCGGCAAGGATTGGGACAAGTTCGCGAGCCAGCCCTCCGGTACCGGCCCGTTCAAGCTGACCAAGCTGGTGCCGCGCGAGCTTGCAGAACTCAGCAAGAATGCGGACTACTGGAATAAGAAGCGCATTCCCAAGGCCGACAAGATCGTGCTGGTGCCGATGCCGGAAGCGCTGACCCGCACGAACGCGCTGCTTGCGGGACAAGTCGATCTGATCGAGACGCCGGCGCCGGACGCCGTGCCGCAGCTGAAAGCGGCCGGCATGAAGCTCGTCGACAACGTCACGCCGCATGTCTGGAATTATCACCTCAGCGTGCTGCCGGGCTCGCCCTGGACCGATGTCCGCCTGCGCAAGGCGCTGAACCTCGCGATCGACCGCGACGCCGTGGTCGGGCTGATGAACGGCCTTGCCAAGCCTGCCAAGGGCCAGGTCGACCCGTCGAGCCCGTGGTTCGGCAAGCCGGGCTTCGAGCTGAAATATGATCTGGCTGCAGCGAAGAAGCTGGTCGAGGAAGCCGGCTACTCCAAGGCCAAGCCGCTGAAGGCGACCTTCATCATCGCACAGGGCGGCACCGGCCAGATGCTGTCGCTGCCGATCAACGAATTCCTGCAGCAGAGCTTCAAGGAGATCGGCATCGACATCGACTTCAAGGTCGTCGAGCTCGAAACGCTCTATACGCACTGGCGCAAGGGCGCGGCCGACGAGATCAACGCCGGCATCACCGCCAACAACATCGCCTACGTCACGTCAGACCCGCTCTACGCCATCGTCCGCTTCTTCCATTCGGGCCAGATCGCGCCTGTGGGCGTCAACTGGGGCGGCTACAAGAACCCGAAGGTGGATGCTCTGATCGACGAAGCCAAGCAGACGTTCGATAGCGCCAAGCAGGACGAGCTGCTGGCGCAGGCGCACGCGCTGATCGTGGACGACGCCACGCTGGTCTGGGTCGTGCACGATACCAACCCGCACGCGCTGTCGCCGAAGATCAAGCAGTTCGTGCAGGCGCAACACTGGTTTCAGGATCTGACGACCATCGGGATGGAGTGAGGGCAAACACGGGTGTTGTAGGGTGGGCAAAGCGCAAGCGTGCCCACCATTTCTACATTGCCGAGCAAGATCGTGGGCACGGCGCTACCGCGCCTTTGCCCACCCTACGAGAGCGGTGATTGTGGCTACTACTTCGTCAGGAGCGCATATGCCCCGGTCCAGCCTTCCGGCGGCGGGTTGATCTGGAAATCCTTGATCCTCGCCTCGTAGAGCCTGAACAGCTTTTCCAGCGTGTCAGCATCTTCGCTACGACGGCCGCGTTCGATCGCATCGAGTGCGCCCTGCCAGTCGCGGCCGCGGTAGCAGCCGAGCATCTCGATGGTGATGTTGCGCAGGCGCTGGAAGGCGCCTGAGTGCATCACGTCCTCGCGCCCGGCGATGGCGTAGATCACCTCCGGCTCGGTCTTGCCCTTGACCATGATGAAGTCGAGCTCGAGGATCGCGAACTTGTCCTTGGCGGCAAGCGCGGTCCTGGATCCAACGATGATCGGGAAGCCGTATTCCTTCGACTGGCCTTCCAGGCGTGAAGCCAGGTTCACGCTGTCGCCGAGCACCGAATAATTCTTCTTCAGGTCCGATCCCATATTGCCGACCACGCCGATGCCGGTGTTGAGGCCGATGCCGACATTGAGCGGAATGTAGACATGACCGCCATCGGCGGCTTCCTGCTCACGCTCCTTGTTGACCGCGTCGATCTGCTCCAGCATCTGGATCGCGGCCTCGCAGGCGTTGACCTCGTGCTCGGCATCGTCGAGCGGCGCGTTCCAGAACGCCATGATGGCGTCGCCCATGTATTTGTCGATGTAGCCCTTCCGCTCGATGATCACGTCGGTGAGCGGCGTCAGAAAGCGGTTCATCAGCGCAATCAGGCCTTGCGGGTCCTGCTTGTAGCTTTCCGAGATCGTGGTGAAGCCGCGCACGTCCGAGAACATGATCGTCATCTCGCGCTCTTCGCCGCCGAGCACGAGCTTTTCCGGCGACTGCGCCAGCTGCTCGACCAGAACCGGCGACATGTATTGCGCGAACTGCCCGCGGATCTGCACGCGCTGTCGCTGCTCGCGCACGAAGCTCGCGAAGATCAGCGTCAAATAGACCGCAGTGGTCGAGAGCAGCGGATAGGTGAAATCGATGAGGTAGCGGTACTGCGCGTAGAAGAACCAGGACACGCCGACCAGGATGGCGGCGAAGGTCGCACCCGCGAGCACGAGGCGCACAGGGCCGAGATTCGGCGTGAAGATGATCACGAGCAGGCCGATGACGAGCGCGGCCAGCAATTCGACGCCGAGCGCATAATTCGGCTGCGAGATGACCGCGCCGCTCAGCACGCTCTCCAGCACCTGGGCGTGGATCTCGACCCCCGGCATGGCCCGTGACACCGGCGTGGTCTTGATGTCGTTCAATCCGCCCGCGGAGGTACCGACCAGCACCAGCTTGCCGGCGAACCTGGAGGGCGACAGGCTGTTGTCGAGCACGTCGACCGCGGACACGTAGATCGAAGGATCCCGGCGGGCATAGTGCACCCAGAGCTGACCGTTCTTGTCGGTCGGAACTTCCAGACCCTTGAGGCGGATCGACCTGATACCGGCCTTGTCCGTGCGGACCAGCAGGGTCGGCGTTCCCGTGACGACACGCAGGATCTCGAGACTGAGCGAGGGCATGATGTTGCCCTGGGCGCGCATGATCATCGGCACGCGGCGGATCAATCCGTCACGCTCGGTCCGGATCGAGAACAGGCCGCGACCGGCCGCGATCTTCTCGATGATCGGCACGTTGCGGAGCAGGCCGGGGAATTCGAACAGGAAGCGCTCGGCCCCCTCCTCCCCGAGCGTAGCCACGCCCGTGAACGGAAGCGATTTGTCGAGCTCGGACAGGACCTCTGGAAGCCCGGTCTCACCCAGCACCACCCGCGAGCGCTTGATCGCGTCGGCGAGGACCTGATCATTGCTCGGCAGCTCGCGCAGCTTGGCGCGGGTGGCGTCGTCCAGATAGCGCATCTGGCTCGCGACCAGATCCGGGTTGAGCCGATCGGGTTCCGAGAACACCACGTCGAAGCCGATCGCCACCGCGCCGCTGTCTGAGAGGTTCTGGATCAGGTCGGCGATGCGCGTGCGCGGCCACGGCCATTGGCCGAGCCTTGCAAGGCTCTTGTCGTCGATGTCGACGATGACGACCGGCCGCGATGTCTTGTGCCTGGGATCGATCAGCTGGAACATGTCGAAGGTGCGCAGCCGCAATTCCTGGATCGGCGGCGGGTCCCACAGGCGCGCGCCGGCGAATATAACCAGCAGCGCGAGGCACATCAGCCGCGCAAAGCCGAACTTGCGCGCAAACCACCGCCGCAGGATCTTGAGACGTTTCATTTCGATCGGACTTCCTGCCCCGGACCATGCCGGGCGCACCGATCATGGAGCGTCGGCGCGGGATTGGCTATGCCCTGGCTCCTGAGGCTTATGGATTTTTTGCCGTTGTCAAGGGCCGGCGAGCGGTGGCTCAGGTGATGTGGAAGATGAAATCGCCGGCCTTGAGATTCGCGGCAACCACATTCTTGAGCAGAAGCGACTCGTGTTCCTGTATCGGTCCGGATTGCTGCGTGATTTCCTGATTCCAGGTGATCAGGGTGTCGCCATTCTGCTGCTGGGCGATGGCGAGGTTACTCGTCGAGCTCACATCCGAGAACTGACGCAGGTCGATTTTGTCCAGGCCCACCGTGAAATCGGTGATGGTGTGCGAGAAATCGGTGACGGGCTGTCCGTTGCCATCGTACATCAAGCCCGGCGCGAACACGAACTGGTCCTTGGCGCCGCCGCCGGTCAGCGTGTCGTTGGTATCGGTCGCGAAGATGACGTCCTTGCCGCTGGTGCCTTCCAGGAGGGCGCTCTGGCCGTTGTCGCCGGCCTCGTTGAAGATGAAGTTGACGGTATCGGACTGGCCCGTGGTGTTGTCCGTAACCGTCAGCGTGATCTTGTCCTGGTCCGGCGGCGAGGCTGGCGGATCAGAGGGGACACCGGTCGGATTATAGACGACACCAGTCTCAAGGCCGGTGTTGATGCTGTCGAGCGAACCCGTGACGGGATAGAAATGGACGCTGCTGAGCGTCGGATGCGCCGTCGAGAGCGTAACGGTAAAGTCGTCGGTCGCGGCGCCGGCATCGGCGTCATCAACCACGAGATCGTGGATAATGTCGCTGTTGTTCTCGTTGATATGCTCAACGTAGAACCTCTCAGTATTGATCACCGGGCCGCCGGCGGGGGTCGTCACGCTCGTGCCGATGGTGGTGAGATCGTGCGAGACCGCCGTGGTGCCGCTGGTGCCGGTGGCGGTAATGTCGATCATCGCCGTCGACGAGGCGTCCGTGACTGCGCCGGCATAGGTGTCGTCCAGGGCGTGGACGCCCAGCGGGTCCGGCGTCCCGGTGAAGCCGTTGGCCGGCACGAACCGGATCAGCGTATCGGGGCTGAGCACCAGGGCGGTCGTGTCGCTGACGGAGCCGATGTCGACCCATTGCTGGGTGCCAGCAAGCTCGTATTGCCAGATGCCCTGCGTAGCGGTGGCGGCATCCGACGTCACCGCGATGGCCTTCAGACTCGCGCCGGTGTCAGCGTCGTGGAACTTATCCGCGAAGAGAGCGCTGATCGTGCTTCCGCTCGGATCGCTCTCGTTGCCCGCGACCGGGGCCAGCGTGGTGTTATCGAGCGTCGGCGCGTCGTTGCTGCCGGTGATGGTGATAGTGACGACGCCATTACCAGTACCGGTTGCGGTGTGGCTGTCGTCCGGCACGATCGTGTATTGCAGCGACAGCGTTTGACCGGCAGCGAGGAAATCGAACGCCTGGCTGCCCGAATTGAACTGCCACGTGAACTGGGCGCTGGTGGCCGTGCCGTCGAGGATCTCGCCGGACGGCACGGTGAAATAGTTCAGGAGGTCCGCATGCGAGAGGTCGCCGACACTGCCGGCTTGCGGCAGTCCGTCGAGAGTAACCTGCACCTCGCTGACCGAGACCGTCACGTGATCGGTCGCATCGACGTCGGAGAGCGCGAGCACGCCATGCGTAAGCTGGCCGGCATTGGTTTCCATGAGGTCGGCGACGGTGCTGCTGGCCCAGTCCGCATCACCCTCGATGGCGAGGCTCTTGGGGGGGTTGACCGAATTGGAAGCCGTGAATCCGCTGCCATCGCCCAGTTGGTAGTATGCGGCAAGGCCGCCCTCACTGCCCGTGAGTGCGGTGAAGTCGATTGACTGGATCTGCGCCTGCGTGAGTGCGGCGGTCCAGACGCTGACATCGGCGATCGAGCCGGTGAAGCCTTGCGCGCCGAAGCCCGGGGCGAACCTTGCGCTCGCCGCCCCGATCATCATGTAGGACGGTTCCGGAGCGCCAGCGATCGCGTTCACGCCTCCACTGTGGGAATAGACGGCGCTGCCATCGACATAGAGCGTGAAGATGCCGTTATCGCGCGTCAAGGCGAGGTTATGCCATTCCCCCGCAGTGAGCGCGAAGCCGGTGTCCTGGACCTCGACACCGCCCTCGAGAATCGCGATCTCCAGCTTGCCGCTGATGACGGTGCCCATGAGACCGAAACCGGTGGTCGATGTATTGCCATTGTAGAACAAGACCTGGCCGGCGGAGGCAGCGTCCCCGTTCCAGTTCACCCAGCCGTCCAACGTCACGTCGTCCGTGGCGACCGTCGGCACGTCGCCGACCGCGATGGTCGCACCGTCGAAGTTCATGTAGTCCGACGTGACATAGGACACCGCCGGCGCATCGTTGGTGCCGGTGATGGTGACGATGACGTCTTGCGAGATTTGCGCGCCGTGATTGTCGGTGAACGTGACGGTGTAGACCTGAGTGATGGTCTGCCCTTCCGCCAGCGACTGCAGCACGGGATCGCTGTTGTCGATCGTGAAGTGCCAGTCGAGCGTCGCGCCGTTGTTGGTGTCGGCGTTGGATTCGGACAACGTGCCGATGGAGAAGGTGCCGATAGGCGAGCTGGTTTCGAAGCCCGGCAGATCCGTGCTGACGGACGACGACTTGAACGACCACTGCGCCGTATGGGTGTCGATCAGGTCGACGTCCTGGATCGCGAGCGTGCCGCCGGTGGTCAGCGAGGTGCCCTCATCCTCGAGGACCTCGCCTTTTGCCGCGCAGGCATCGCTCGTGACCGTCGGCGCGTCGTTGGCGCCGTTGATCGTGACGGTCACGTCCTGCGAGACCTGCGCACCGTGGTTGTCGGTAAAGGTGACGGTATAGACCTGGGTGATGGTCTGGCCCTTGGCCAGCGACTGGAGCACGGCGTTGTTATTGCCGAGGCTGAAGTGCCAGCCCACCGTCGCGCCATTATCGGTGTCGGTATTGAACTCCGCGACGTCGGAATCGATCGTGAAAGTGCCGAGCGGCGTGTTGCCGTCGAAGCCGGGCAGCTGCGCGTTCGACGTCGCCGACTTGAACACCGCCTGCGCACCGTGGGTGTCGATCAGGTCCAAATCCTGGATGGCCAACGTGCCGCCGATCGAGAGTGTCAGGCCCGCGTCCTCGGTGACACAGCCCTTCGCCGCGTCTTCATCGCTGGTGATGGTCGGGGCATCGTTGGTCCCTGTGATCGTGACCGTGACGTCCTGCGTTACCGCCGCACCGTTGTTGTCGATCACCGTGACGGTGTAGACCTGCGTGATCGTCTGGCCTTTGGCCAGCGACTGCAGCACCGGGTCGTTATTGTTGAGCGTAAAGGTCCAGCCTACCGACCCGCGAGAGCTGGCGCCCGGGCTTTCAACCACCGCCGTCAGCGCGAACGTGCCGATATGCGAGGTGCCGTCGCTGAAGCCCGGCAGATGCGCGCTCGAAATTGTCGACTTCAGCGAAAAACTCGCGGTGTGCGTATCCGTGAGATCAGGATCGTTGAATGTGATGGTGCCGTTGGCGGCGAGCGTGGCCGCCGTATCCTCGGTCACCGCACCGGTCGGCGTGGTCAGATCTTCGACGATCGTCGGCACGTCGTTGGTGCCCTCGACATTGACGTCCGCACCGTCGATGGACACGGTAACCGGCGTGCTGATGACACCGCCGTGCCCGTCATCGACCTGCACCACGTAGTTGAGGGTCAGTTTCTCGCCTTTGGCGAGGAAATCGAACAGATGGTCGGGAACGCTGTAGGTCCAGGTGGCCGAACCGTTGTTGCCGTTTCCCGCGCCTTGTACCACGGTCAGCGGCACCTCGACGGCGGCGATCGCCGCGAGCTGCTGCGGCGTCAGCGACGTGATATCGTTGCCTTCGGCATCGAGATATTTGAACGGCTGGGTCGACGAGAGTGCCGCGCTCACGATCGGGCGGTCCGTCAGATCGACGTCGGAGAAGGTGACGGTGCCCGTGATGGTATCCAGAGCCTCGTTGCCCGTTCCGACCTTTTCGATGACGGTTCCGCCCAACGTCGCGACGGTGGGCTTGTCGTTCGTTCCCGTGACCGTAATGGTGATCGGGATGAACCTGGACTCGGGATTGACTGCGAAATTGGTGTCGACGCGGACCATATAGGTCAGCGTCAGCGTTTCGCCAGCCGCGAGGAAGTCGAAGACGTTGTCGGGAATCGTGTACGTCCAGACCGCCGAGCCGTTGTTGTTGTTGCCGGCGTCGTGAGCGACGTTGATCTGGATCTGGGTCGCCGCAATGTCCTGCTTCTGGAGCGCCGAGAGCGAGCCGGTGACGTCGTGCTGGCCGGCGTCCTTGTAGACGTAGTTCGGCGCTTCGGCGAGGCTGATGCTCACCGTCGGCCGGTCGCCGAGGTTTTGATCGACGAATCTGATCAGGCCGGAAATCGTATCGGAATGCGTGTCGCCGGTCGCGTCAGCACGCTCGGTCAGCGCGAACGCCGTCTTCACATTGCCGCCGGCGTCGAAGCTTTGCACAATCGGCTGGCCGGGAATACGCACGATGGGCGGCGTGGACGTGCTGGGCGCCTCCGAACCCTGCGGATTGAGATTGACGAATGTCGCGGTCGCGACGGCGCCGCCCCCCGACTTGAACACCACGTCCAGACTCATCGGCGTGAGCGTGTCGGTGAAGTTCGTGGTCAGCTTGGTGTTGGTGTTGTTGTCGGTGAACTTCAGCGTGAACACGTCCGTGATCAGCTTCTGAACGTCCGGCGACATCAGCGCATTGGAGATCGAGACGTTGCCGCCGCTGATCTGGATCATCTGGCCGGCCTGGTTGACCGTCGCGATCGGCAGCAGCGTGACCTTGTCGAACAGGATGTAGGAGCCCGTCGTGCCGTTCGGCTCGACCAGCACCTGGAAGCTTGCCTGCGGCTGCGGATCGCCGCCACCGGCCGGAACGACGAAGTTGATCTGGGTCAGCACGGCGGTGCCGCGGATGCCCATGGTGGCGACCGGCGTGTCGATCTTCATGTCGCCGTGCTTGGCGGTCTCGCCGGCCACGAAGGTGATGGTGCCGGCGACCAGGCTCAGCAGCGAGGAATTGCTCGACCCGTTGGGGTCGTAGACCATCTCGTTCAGCACCATCCGCGCATTCGAGGACAGGCCGAACACGGTGCCGTCGATGAAGGTGATGCCGAGCGTGGAATCCGCGCCGGTCGAGACCACGTCGCCCTTCTCGACATTGTCGCCGTTGTTCAGGATGACCGAGACGCCATTGCGGATCGCGGTCGCGCTGCCCACGAGCTTGGTGACGTGGCCGATGACCTGGGCCGCGGCAGCGCCGCCGGGGGCGGCTTGAGCGACCTGGACATGGCCCGTGAGCGCGTTGACAATTTCGCCGGTGAGATGGGCGCCGTCGGGTGAGGCGAGCGCGGCACGCTTGTCGCCCCTGAAATAATCGTGAACGACGAACTCGTGCCCCTCGTGGGACAGCACGAGATCAAGACCCGCGCGCTTGAACTCGCCGTTGAAGATCAGGTTGGGGTCGGGAACAACGAACGCGCCCTCCGGCACGTGGCCATGCGCTTTCGCCGTAAAGGAATCGACATGAGCGCCGCCGGGCGAACGGGAACCCTGGCCGTCCAAAGGAATCGCGGCGTCAAATTGGCCAGCGTAATTCAACCGGGCACCGTAAAAAGAGTTAAAATTTAAGTAAGTATCGACCGCCTAAGCTTGCATAGCATTAGCAAGTCCTTAGCGATACCATCTATTGCTTGTGTGATTTCGCATCACTTGGCCCCAGGAGGCCACACGGCTTGGCGCCGCTATAGAGAAGCGAAAGTAATCTCTCAAATATTCGGAAGTCGAATTCAGCCTGTTTCCACGCATTTCCAGTCATCCAAAGTAAGCTGACGTATAATCACGGAGCAGATACTTGCGTCATCTTTCCTTCGCGAGGTCCCGCAGCATCCTGCGGCAAATACGCACTTAAATCTGTGACCTAACTAACAGAACCCCATGAAATAGGGGGTCGTTAGCCATCGGGCCCAGATTCGGCACTGCCACAACTTGTGTCTGCAATTGGCTCGATTTCGCGGCAGCCGGACACCTCCTAGCCGGCGAATCGTAAAATTTTACGCAATTTGGACGGGCCCGTTTCAGCCTGTTCCCCGGTTTTGGAACCCCAGCCGGGCGCGTTAAGCAGAACAAAACGGCCCGTCTCGCACTATCTCCGCGAAAGCAACAAAGCCCGGCACGTTCAGGTCGAGGGGGATCTGGCGAAGCTGGAAGGGGATGTCAGATGGAGACCGCTGCTCGCTCGCGCGCCTGGCGCGCAATCCTTGTCCTGTGCGGATTGGTCCTGTGTGGGTCGACCGCCGAGCTTCGCGCCGGCACGCTGCTGTCGCCGGGCGCAGGCCTACTCGTGCGCAAATCCGCCGAGCCGTTCGGCGTGTTCGCCTTCGCCATCTCCGCCGGCAGCCTGCAACAGAAATGGCTCGCGCTGAAGGACAAGCTCGACGGCGACATGGTGCAGCTCGCGCTATGCGACGGTGACCGCGACAATTGCGCTTCGCCGGCGGCCCTGAAGCTGCTCGCCATCGTCGACCAGGCCCGCGCCCGCTACGGGCGCGCCCGGCTCGGCGAGACCAACCGCGCCATCAACCTTGCCATCCGGGCCGCCAATGACGGCATCGACGACGTCTGGAGCTCGCCGCTGGCGACCTTCGCGCGCGGTGCCGGCGATTGCGAGGACTATGCCGTCGCCAAGCTGGCCGCGCTGCGGTTGGCGGGCGTGGCCGCCGAGGACCTCCGCATCCTCGTGGTGCGCGACGTCAGGGCCGGCGAGGAGCACGCGGTTGTCGCCGCGCGTCTCGACGGCCGCTGGCTGATGCTCGACAACCGCCGCATGGCGATGGTCGAGGACGACGCTGCGCGGAGCTACCGGCCGCTGTTCGCGCTCCATCAGTCGGCCGTGATGAAATATGTCGACGAACCGATGCAGGTCTCGATGGTCGCCGCCGAGGCACGTTGATCCATCTTGTAGCCCGGATCGAGCGCAGCGAAATCCGGGGCCGCTGTCGCTTGTCGCACGAATCCCGGATTACGCTTCGCTCCATCCGGGCTACGAACCTCCGTTCACCAAAAACTCATTCCACCACGCGATCCGGGCGGCTAGCATGGCCACGGCTTTGCGGGGGCGACGGGAATGCGGTTCATCGTGCTGACTGTGATTGCGCTGCTGGCGCTCGTCTCACCCGCGTCAGCGCAGTCCGACCGCTCCATCGCCGATCGGCTGCCGCTGTTCGCCAAGAACAACTGCCAGCAGATTCGCGACCCCGGCAATCAATTGTTCTGCGGTGATGCCACGCTTGCCGCCGCCGCCGAGAAGCTGAACACCGCGATCGAGGCGCGGCTCGCCCGCCTACCCGATCGCCTGCCTGCGATCGAGGAGAATGCGATCTGGATCCGCCAGCGCAATCTCGGCTGCGGCATCGTCGGCCAGACCGCGATCCGCCCCGACGATTTCGAGCGGGTGAAGGCGTGCCTGCTCAAGGTGACCGAGGAGCGCGCCGCGATCCTGCGCGATCCGGATTTCGACTGCCTCGCAGCCAACACCGCGGCGGGCGCGGTGATTTGTGCGGACCCGTCGCTGGCACTTGCCGAAACGGAGCTCAATGGCCAGGTGCTCGGCCTGATCGGCAAGCTGGACCCGACCGCAGCGCGCTTTGCCTTCGCCGAATATGGCAGGTGGACACGCGAGCGCGATCGCAAATGCAATCTGGTCGGCAAGGAGAACGTGCCGCTCCAGGAGCTCGAATCCGCAGAGGATTGCCTCGCCGATCATTTGAAGCACAAAGCCGACGACATCCGCGCGGCGAAGGGCGATCCCAAGAAGGTGTTCGGCCGGCAGGTCGCGGCCCGCATCCCCGACACCGACGCGGTCGACTTCTGCGCGGCGCGGATCCATGCGGCCAATTCGTGCGGCAGCTTCCTCCGCATCAACCGCGTCTACGCGCTCGACAGCCAGGTGACCGAGCAGGAGGCTCAGGTCACCGGCGAAATCGAGATGGCGGTGCTGGCGCCCTTCACCATGTGCAGCAAGGTCGCATCCAGCTGCACCGGCACCTGCTGGGACGCCAGGACGGGTCTTCCGCAGCCGAGCGCCGCCAACAAGGAGCGTTCGGCAGAAGCCTTCAACGTGACGCGCCGCCTGAGGATCCAGCGCACTTTTGCGTTCGTCAAGGCCGCCGACGGCTGGCGCTGCCGCGAGGACGAGTTGGCGCCGGTGAATTCGGGGACGGCGAGCGGGGGATCGTAGGCTTCTGTCCGCCTGCGGCTCTTCCTTCTCCCCTTGCGGGAGAAGGAAACGCGCGCAAGCGCGACGGATGAGGGGTTCTTTCCGCTCGCTAGGCTATTCGTGAGGATAGAGACCCCTCACCCGGCTCGCCGCTTTGCGGCGATCCACCCTCTCCCGCAAGGGGAGAGGGTGCACCGTTCGTGTCGCGAGAGCCGCCCTTCATCAAAACATCAGATTGTCCTTCACCAGGACCCAACGGCCGTTCTTCACCTGCTGCACCTGGGTGACGGTGGTGGCGAGATGGTTGGTCTTCGAGAACACGGTCGGCGGCGAATTGAAGATATCCTGGAACTTGTCGCCGGACTCCAGCGCGTCGAGCATCTTCTGGCCAGTGAGTTCCTTGCCAGCCTTGTTGGCATAATGCGCGAACGTCATCACCGCATTGTAGCCGATGATCGCCTGAGTGTTGGCGTCGGCGTTGAACATCTTCTTGTAATTGACGAGCCAGTCCTTCACCTTTCCCTTCGCGGTGTCTTCGTAGGGAATTTCGAAGTTCGAAGCGGCATACAAGCCTTCCACCACTTCCTTGCCGAGCGCCGGCACTTCGAGCACGTTGACGGGCGTGGCACCGAGGAAGGTGACCTCCCAGCCGAGCTTCCTGGCCTCGGTCATGGTGCCGATAGGCTCACGGAGGACCGCGCCGAGCACGACGAGGTCGCAGCCGTCGGACTTCATCTTGGCGACCTGCGCCGAGAAGTCGGAGGCGCCGCGCTTGTAGCTCGTGATCGAGGCCGGCTGCACCTTCATGGCGGCGAGCTGCTGGTTAAAACCATCGAGCACGTTTTTTCCGTACTCGTCGTCCTGATGCATGATGCACGGCTTCTTGAAATTTTTTGCCTCAATCATGTATTTGAGCGCTGCGCGCGTGCTCTCGACATAGGGCAGGAGGTTGTTGAACTTCAGCCGCTCCTGCGGCTTGGCCGCATCGAACTTGAAGGTGAACTCGGCCGCCGTCAGCGGGAAGAGCTGAAGCACGCCGGCGTCGAGCAGGATATCCTGCGCAGCGAGCACGGTCGGCGATCCCATTGGTCCCACCATCGCGAAAATCTTGTCGCGCTCGATCAGCTTTTGCGAGGCCAGCACGGCTTTCTTCGGATCGTAGCCGCTATCCTCGACGACAAGCTTGATCTTGCGACCCTGGACACCGCCCGCAGCGTTGATCTCCTCGACCGCCATCTTCATGCCGTTGGAGACCGGCACGCCCCAGCCCTTGATCGGGCCCGACAGGTCCTGATGCGTGCCGATGACGATCTCGGATGCCGAGATGCCCTCATTGGTGACCTTGGTTTGAGCGGCGGCCGGCAGACAGGTCAGCGCAAGGGCGCTCACCGCCAGGCCCAGCGCCTTCAGCGATTTCGACATTGCAGTCTCCTCCTTCAGTGGCCCGTGTTGAGCGAAGGATCGGGCCTCTCAAGCCTTCGCCGTTTTCTCAAATCCATCTCTCTTGAGCATGATCCTCCGGATCATGCTCAAGCAACCGCGCGCTCGCGATACATCGCCTCGATCTCGGCGGCGTAACGCTTGTTCACGAAACCGCGCTTCAGCTTCATGGTCGGCGTCAGCTCCTCGTCCTCCGGAGTGAGCTGGCGCTCGATCAGGTAGAACTTCTTGATGGTTTCGACGCGGGCAAAATTGCCGTTGACCTGCTCGATCTCGCGCCCGATCAGGTCTTGAATCTCCGTCGCCCGGCACAGGCTCGCATAGTTGGTGAAGGGAATGTCGTGGTCCTGGGCGAACTTCTCGACATTCTCCTGGTCGATCATCACGAGGCAGGTCAGATACGGCCGCTTGTCGCCGATCACGACGGCATCGGAGATGTAGGGCGAGAACTTGAGCTGGTTCTCGATTTCGGACGGCGTGACGTTCTTGCCGCCGGAGGTGATGATGATGTCCTTCATGCGGTCGGTGATGCGGACGAAGCCTTCATTGTCGATGGTGCCGACGTCGCCGGTGTGCAGCCAGCCGCGTTGATCGATCGCTTCCGCCGTTTTCTCCGGCTGGTTGAGATAGCCCATGAACAGGAAGTCGCCCTTGATCAGGATCTCGCCTTCGGGCGACAGCGCGACCTCGCCCCAGGACACGGCGGTGCCGACCGAGCCGAGCTTGATCCGCGTCGCCGGCATCATGGTGGCGACGCCGCAATTCTCGGTCTGGCCGTAGAGCTCGTGCAGGTCGATGCCGAGCGCGAGATACCAGCGGATCAGCTCCGGCGCGATCGGCGCTGCGCCGGTGAAGGCGACGCGGCAGCGATCGAGCCCGATCATGCGGCGGATGTTGCGGAAAGCGACCCGGTAGGCGATCCGGCTTGCGAGGCGCAACGACAGCGGCGGCGCCTTGCCCTCGATCCGGTAATCGACCATGCGATAGCCGATGCCGATGGCGCGGCGATAGACCCATTGCTGGAGCGGGGTCGCATCCTTCAGCGCGATGGTGATGGCGGAATAGAATTTTTCCCAGATGCGGGGGACCGCGAGGAAGACGGTCGGCTGCACCTCGCGCAAATTGTCCGGCACGGTTTCCGGGCTCTCGGCGAAATTCATCACCGACCCGAGAGCGACCGAGATGTAGTATCCGCCGATGCGTTCGGCGACGTGGCACAGCGGCAGGAAGATCAGCCTGTCCTCGTCCTCCTGCGCCGGGATGAAGTCGTTGGCGTGACGCATCTGGTGCGTGACGCTGCGGTTGGCGTGCATCGCGCCCTTAGGGGGACCGGTGGTGCCGGACGTATAGACCAGGATCGCGAGATCATCGGCGCCGCGGCTATCGATCATCTCCTGCCACAGCGCCTCGCGGCCGACCATGTGATTGCGGCCGAGCGCGCGAAACTCGTCGAGCGACATCACCATGTCGTCGGAGAAGCCGCTGAGGCCCTCCATGTCGAACACGATGATCTTCTGCAGGCTCGCGCAGCGCGCGCGGCAGGCGAGGATCTTGTCGAGCTGCTCCTCGTCCTCGGCGAAGATCACTTTGGTGCGGGAATCGTTGATGAGATATTCGACCTGGGACGACGCATCGGTCGGGTAGATGCCCGAAGCGACGCCGCCGGCGCACAGGATGCCCATGTCGGCATGGACCCATTCCGGCACGGCGTTGGCGATGATGGAGGCGACGTCGCCGGGCATGAAGCCGGTCGCATGAAGCGCGTAGGCGATCTCTTTCGATATCGCCAGCCATTCGCGCCAGCTGGTCGGCTGCCAGATGCCGAATTTCTTCTCGCGGATGGCCGGCCGATCGCCCCGCGTCTCCGCAGCGCGCAAGAAGCTCTTCGCGATCGTATCAGCGACCGTCAGCACCGCCGGTCGGGCCATGCACCTCTCCTCCTTGTCGCCTGCCTCCGGTGCCTGCCTTGCCGGCGGTCTCTATTGCGGATGGCAAGCTCATCTTACCGCCAGCTCTTCCTCACCGCCACGTCTTCTTCTTTTTCCAGCGCCGCTCGCCCCGCGCGCCCGCTTCCTTGGCGCCAAGGTAGAACTCCTGGATGTCCTGGGAATGCATCAAGCGGTCGCAGGTGTCGTTCATCACGATACGGCCGATCTCCAGCACGTAGCCGTAATGCGCCGTCTCCAGCGCCACCTTGGCGTTCTGCTCGACCAGCAGGATCGACATGCCCTGCTCCTCGTTGACGCGGCGGATGATGGTGAAGATCTCCTTCACCAGCAGCGGCGACAGGCCGAGCGACGGCTCGTCGAGCAGCAGCAGCGTCGGCCGGTTCATCAGGGCGCGGCCGATCGCCAGCATCTGCTGCTCGCCGCCGGAGAGCTGGCCGGCCGGCTGGTTGATGCGCTCCTTCAGCCGCGGAAAGTAACCATAGACGCGCTCGAGATCCTCCGCGACGCCGTCGCGGTCCTTGCGCGGATAGGCCCCCATCATCAGGTTCTCGCGCACCGACAGGAACGGAAACACCTCGCGTCCTTCCGGCACGTGGCTGAGGCCCAGCCGCACGATGCGGTCGGCCTCCATGCGCTGGATCGGCTTGCCCAGGAATTCGATCGAGCCCTTTTGCGGGTCGAGAATGCCCGAGATGGTCTTCAGCACCGTGGTCTTGCCGGCGCCGTTCGCCCCCAGCAGGGTGACGATGCGGCCGCGCGGCACTTCCAGCGAGATGCCGCGGATCGCCATGATCGGCCCGTAATAGCTCTCGATGTTGGAGAGCTTCAGGATGATCTCGGGCGTGACGGCGGCGTCCATGCGTCAAGCTCCCAGATACGCGGCGACGACGTCAGGATGCTGCTGCACCTCGGCGGGCGAGCCCATTGCCAGCACGCGGCCGTAGTTGAGCGCGATGACGCGATCGGAGACGCGGTTGACCAGCGACATGTCGTGCTCGACCATCAGCACGGTGATGCCGAGCTCGCTCTTCATGTCGCGGATCCAGAACGACATGTCGTCGGTCTCCTCGACATTGAGGCCGGACGACGGCTCGTCGAGCAGGATCAGCTTCGGCTCCGAGCACAGTGCGCGCGCCAGCTCGATCACCTTGCGCACGCCGTAAGGCAGGCCGGAGATCAGCTTGTCGCGATAGGGTTCGAGATCGAGGAACTCGATGACCTGCTCGACCCTGCGGCGATGCACCTTCTCGTTGGCCCGCACGCTCGGCAGGAACAAGAGCTCCTGCCAGAGCTGCGTGGTCGAGTGCCGGTGACGGCCGACCAGGAGGTTGGAGAGCACGGTCGCATTCTCAAACAGCTCGATGTTCTGGAAGGTGCGGGCGATGCCGAGCTTGGCGATGTCGTAAGGCGGCTCTTCGGTGATATCCTGGTCCTCGAAGAAGATGCGGCCCGAGGTCGGCCGGTAGATCCGCGAGATCAGGTTGAAGATCGAGCTCTTGCCGGCACCGTTCGGCCCGATGATCGACAGGATCTCGCCCTTCTCCACCGCGAACGAGACCGCATCGACGGCCTTGAGGCCCCCGAAATGCAGCGACAAATTCTCGGCGCGGAAATAGCTCATCGGTTCCGCTCCGACTTCACGTAGATCTTCTGCCGCTTGAAGGTGGCGCGCTTGTAGAGCGGGAATAGCTGGAAGAACAGCTTGATCTTGAGCCAGCGGCCGTAGAGACCGAGCGGCTCGAACAGCACGAACAGCACGATGATGATTCCGTAGATCGCGCCCTTGAGGCCGTTGAGCGAGGCGAAGGCCGCGACCTTCGACTGGATGTTTCCCGCGGTGGCCGTGCCGGCACCGAACGTCGCCGCGATCCCGGCGATCATGCCGGGCATGTCGTCCTTCAGATAGGTCAGGAACGGATCGATCATCACGATGAAGATCGCGCCCAGCACCGCGCCGTGCAGGCTGAAGGTGCCGCCGATCAGGATCACGATGATGAACTCGATCGAGAGCTGGAGCGTGAACATCTCCGGCGAGATGAAGGAGAGCTTGTGCGCGAACAGCACGCCGGCAAAGCCGGTGATCGCCGCCGAGATCGCGAACGACTTCACCTTGTAGAGCGCGACATTGACGCCCATGCTGCGCGCCGCCGTCTCGCTGTCGCGGATCGCGACGAAGGCACGTCCCGTCGGCGAGCGCAGCAGATTGAGCGTGCCAACGATGGTCAGCACCAGCACGGAGAGGCAGAGGAAATAGAAGGTGGGGCTGTCGCGCGGGACGGTGACGCCGAAGAGCGACAGTGTCTTCACCCGCATGCCCTCGTTGCCGTGGGTGACGCTTTCCCAGCGCGCCAGGATCTCCTCGACGATCAGGGCAAAGGAGATGGTGGCGATGACGAGGTAGATGCCGGTGAGGCGCAAAGCGGGAAAGCCGACCATCGCGCCGATGATGCCGGTCAAACCTCCGGCGGCGAGGAAGTAGACCGGGAACGGCACGTTGTACTTCTGCAAGTATGCCGCCGTGTAGGCCCCGATGGCAAGGAACGCGGCGTGACCGAGTGAGGCCTGGCCGGTAAAGCCGGTCAGGATCAGCAGCGCGACGCCGACGATCGCATAGATGCAGACGAAGACGAGCTGGCTCATCAGATAGCTGGAGAGCACAAAGGGCGCGATCAGCAGCAGTGCGAGCAGGATGCCGTACGAGACCAGATAGCCCGAATGCGGAAACAGCTTGATGTCGTCCTGATAGTCGGTCTTGAACAGGAAGCGCATTGCGTTCAGACCTTCTTGCGGACGTGGTGGCCGAACAGGCCTTCTGGCTTCAAGAGCAGCACGGCGAGCAGCACGAGGTAGGGCGCCACATCCTTCCAGCCTTCGGGCAGGTAAAAGCCCGCCATGCTCTCGATCACGCCGATCAGGACGCCGCCGACCACGGCGCCCGGGATCGAGCCGAAGCCGCCAAGGACCGCAGCGGGAAACGCCTTCAGGCCGAGCACGAGGCCGACATTGGAATGGATGAAGGTGATCGGCGCCAGCAGCACGCCGGCGCAGGTCGCGACCGCCGCGCTGATTGCCCAGACGACCGACACCACGCGCTTGACCGGGATGCCCATGTAGTAGGCCGCGAGCATGTTCTCGGAACTGGCGCGCATCGCGGTGCCGAGCGTGGTCTTGTTGAAGAAGAGATAGAGTAGCGTGCACAGGATCATCGTCGCCGCGATCACCGAGAGCTTGTCGTAGGCGAGCACCAGCGAGCCGATGCGGAGCACGCCCTGGCTGAACGGGGTCTCGATCTTCAGATCATCGGTGCCCCAGATCATGCCGGCGACCGAGCGCAGGAAATAGCCGAGCCCGATGGTGGCCATGATGATGGAGAATTGCGGATAGCCGAGGATCGGCCGCACCACCACGCGCTCTGCCAGCATGCCGAACAGGGCCATCGCGGCCACCGCACCGGCAAAGCCGATCCAGTAGTTCAGGCCCATCATGCCGATGAAGGTGAAGGCGAAGAAGCCGCCGAGCATCATCAGATCGCCCTGGGCGAAATTGACGACCTCGGTGGCCTTGTAGACGAGCACGAAGCCGAGCGCGATCAGGCCGTAGACGCAGCCGAGCGCAACACCGCTGACCAGCTGCTGAACGAAATCCAGCATTGACGCGCGTCCTCCCGATGCAACCGCCGGTTCTTCCTGACCGCCTTGCCGCACCTTGTGTCCAGTCGCTGCGCAGTCGTTTCGCTGCGTTAGCGCCATTTGTCCGGAACCAATTCAGCCTGAACCGTTCAGCGCTGTCAACAAACGGTGACTTGCCATTAGTCGAAACCGGATGGCGGAATTTGTGGGCCGTAGATTCACGGTGCCGAAACATCTTGGGATCATGGTCACGAGCGATGCAAAACCGGATAGTGTGGCCGTCATGAAGCGGGACAAGTCGGCACTGGAAGTCCTGGGGCTAACGAAGCGTTTTGACCGTCTGGCGGTCGACAGCCTCGATCTCACCATTCACGCCGGCGAATTCTATGCGCTGGTCGGCCCCAACGGCGCCGGCAAGACCACCACTTTGCGCATGGTTGCGGGCCTGTTGCGGCCCGATTCCGGCGCGGTCTCAATCTTCGGCATCGATGCGCTCGAAAATCCCGTCGCCGCCAAGCAGGTGATGGCGTGGGTCTCCGACGAGCCGATGATCTACGACAAGCTGACCCCGCTCGAATATCTCGAATTCGTCGCCGGCCTCTGGGGCATCGCGCCGTCGGTCTCGAAGCCGGTGGCGCAGGACCTGCTCGGCTCGCTTGGCCTGGAGCCACATCGGCACGAGCGCTGCGAGGGCTTTTCCAAGGGCATGCGCCAGAAGGTCGCTCTCGCCGGCGCGCTGGTGCACGATCCCCGCCTCATCATTCTCGACGAGCCGCTGACGGGGCTCGATGCCGTCTCCGCCCGCCACGTGAAGGGCCTGCTCAGCGAGCGTGTCCGCGCCGGCTGCACCGTCATCATGACCACGCATATTCTCGAAGTCGCCGAGCGCATGGCCGACCGCATCGGCGTGATCGCCTCGGGCCGCCTGGTGGCCGAGGGCACGCTGACCGAGCTGCGCCAGCAGAACGGCCATGCCGACACCAGCCTGGAAGATCTCTTCATCGCGCTGGTGACGCTTCCGGAAGCCGCATGAGCTCGGCAACCGCGCTCTCCTGGTTCGCACGCCACGAGCTCCGGCTCGCCTGGCGCGAATGGTTCGCCATGATGACCGGTGGACGGCGCAAGCGGGCGCGCGCCGCGGTCATCGGCCTCGTCTGCTTCGCCGCGCTGCTGCATCTGCCGGCCTGGGCGGTGATCGGCCGTTTCGCCGATCTGCAGCTGCCGCTCGACAAATCCTCGCTGATCGTGATCTCGGCGACGATCTTTCTCGCCTGGACCTTGATGCTGTCGCAGGCAATCGAATCGGTGACGCGGGTGTTCTACGCCCGCGCCGATCTCGACCTGATCATGTCTTCGCCGGCGACGCTCGCCAATCTGTTCTCGGTCCGCATCGCCGCGATCGCGCTGACCGTCACCGCGATCGCGCTGCTGTTCTCGACGCCCTTCATCGACGTGCTCGTGATCGGCGGCGGCGCGCGCTGGCTCAGCGCATTCGGGGTGGTCGTCGTCATGGGCCTCTCGGCCGCGGCGGTCGCGATCGCCGTCACCATCCTGTTGTTTCGCCTGATCGGCCCGGCGCGCACGCGCCTGATCGCCCAGATCCTCGCCGCGATCATCGGCGCCGGCTTCGTCATCGCGCTCCAGATCGCGGCGATCATGTCCTACGGCACGCTGTCGCGCTTCACCATCCTGACTTCAGGCAGCGTGGCCGCCCATGCCCCCGATGTCGACAGCATCTGGTGGTGGCCGGCGCGGGCGGCGATGGGCGACAGCGAAGCGCTGCTGCCGCTCCTGGCGCTCGCTTTGGTGCTGCTTGGAAGCGTCATGGCGATCTTCTCGCACCGCTTTGCCGACACGGCGATCGATGCCGCCGCTTACGGCGCCTCCGGCAGCAGGCGCGCGAAGGAGCGCCCGTTCCGCGCCGGGTCGCGGCAGCAGGCGCTGCGGCGCAAGGAGTTCTCGCTGCTCTGGCGCGATCCCTGGCTGATCTCGCAGACCCTGATGCAGCTGCTCTATCTGGTGCCGCCGGCGCTGCTGCTCTGGCGCAATTTTGCCGACAGCTCCGCGGCGCTGACGCTGATCACGCCAGTCGTCGTGATGGCGGCCGGACAGCTTGCCGGCGGGTTGGCCTGGCTGACGATCTCGGGCGAAGACGCCCCCGACCTGGTCGCGACTGCGCCGCTGACGCCATCCGCGGTCATCCGCGCCAAGATCGAGGTGGTGCTGATCGCGATCGCCGTGATCTTCTGCCCGCTGATCGCCGCACTGGCCTTGGCCGCACCGATCCAGGCTGCCGTGAGTGCCGGCGCGATCATCCTCAGCGCAGCCTCCGCGACCGCGATCCAGCTCTGGTTTCGGGTGCAGGCCCGGCGCAGCCAATTCCGCCGCCGCCAGACCTCGTCGCGGCTTGCGACCTTCGCCGAAGCGTTCTCCTCGATCGGCTGGGCCGCAACCGCGGCATTGCTGCTTGCACTCCCCATCGCCGGCCTCATCAGCGGCCTGATCACCGCCAGCCTCGTTGCGATCACCTGGAAGTTCAGCCCAAGGCGGGACTGAAGTCGTGTGAGAGCGCCTTGCCTGCCGCACTTGAAAGTAAGGCTAAATTACCTTACCTATTGGCTATCAAGGATTGAGGATCCCATGGGCACGCTTACTGTCACGGCAAAGGGGCAGGTTACGCTGCGGAAGGATCTCCTGGAGCACCTCGGTGTGCATCCCGGCGACAAGATCTCGATAGAGAAGCTTCCTGGAGGGCGGGTTGAGGTGAAGGCAGCTCGGCCCGTCGGAAAGATTTCGGATGCCTTCGGTTTCCTGAGAGGAAAAACGAACGGTCGATCATTGTCGATCGAGGAGATGAACGAAGTCATCGCTGACGGCTGGACCGGCAAGCGATGAAGATAACGCCCGACACCAACGTGTTGGTGCGCGTTCTGGTCGGGGATCACGCCGAACAGAGCAAGGTGGCCGAAGCCCTTCTCAAGAAGGCAGACCTAATAGCCATCTCGATCCCCGCACTGTGCGAGCTGGCCTGGGTTCTCTCTCGAGGCTACAAAACTTCGGCTGAGAATATCTCGGCTTCGATCCGGCATTTGATCAATGCCTCCAATGCCGTCGTCGATCGGCCGGCAGCCGAGGCTGGATTGGCGTTCCTCGATACCGGGGGCGATTTCGCCGATGGCGTCATCGCCCATGAAGGCAATTGGCTTGGAGCCGACACTTTCGTGTCCTTCGACAGGAAAGCCGTGAAACTGATCGAGGCAAGCGGCGGATTGGCGCGGCTGGCCGGCACCACATGACGCGAGGATAATTCGTAGATACACTCAGCAGATCGTCGATGAGCGGCGGACGGTTCTGCATGTTTCGACCATTGCTGACGGCTCTTGCGTTTCTCAGTTGGCTGGGCGCCCCTGCCCTCGCCCAGCAGCCACAGCGCAGCGAATGCCTGGCGATGGCCAACGCGGCCCCGCGCGCTCTGCCGGTCGCATTCCGGCCGGCGGCCGGCACAGGCGAGGTCGAGATCACCTATGCCGGTCATTCCACCTATTTCATCGACACGCCCGGCGGCTTGCGCATCGCGACCGATTATAGCGGCGCCTACCAGGTCGGGCGGCTGCCCGACGTCGTGACCATGAACCGGGCCCACAGCACGCACTACTCTCTGTTTCCCGATAAGCGCATTCCTCACGTGCTGCATGGTTGGGGCGAAGACGGAAAGCCGGCGATCGTTTCAGAACGCATCAGTGACGCCTTCATCCGCAATGTCACAACCGACATCCGCCGCTATTTCGGCGATGATGCCGGCGCCGACATGATCCGCGACGGCAATTCGATCTTCATCTTCGAGGTCGCCGGCCTCTGCATCGGCCATCTCGGCCACCTCCATCACAAGCTCGACGACAGCCATTTCGCCCAGATCGGACGGCTCGACATCGTGATGGTGCCGATCGACGGCACCTACACCATGTCGCTCGACGGCGTCTCCGAGATCACCAGGCGGCTGCGCGCTTCGGTGGTGCTGCCGATGCACCGCTTCGCCACCCCGCTCGACGATTTCATGCGCCGGATCGGCCAGCAGTTCGAGATCGACCGGCGCTCCGAGCGGTCGTTCCGGATGTCGCGGGACGCGCTGCCGTCGAAGCCGACGGTGATCATCCTCGACGGTGTCTGAGGCGCAATTTTCTCCAAGCCTTCTGCCGTCTTTCGGTGCTGATCTCCTCGCAACAGGAGATCGACATGAACGACTTTGCGCGACTATTGCACGCCGATGGACCGAATTCCGAGCACGCCGCGGCGCTGCAGCTTTACGGCCGCTTTGTCGGCGATTGGGACGCCGAAATCACGGCCCACGGCCTCGGTGGAACAAAACATACTGCGCGCGGCGAGATCCATTTTGGCTGGGTGCTGGAGGGCCGCGCGGTCCAGGACGTCTGGATCATCCCGCGCCCCGCGGGCTCTCAGGCCTTTCCGATTGCGGGCAATTGGTACGGCACGACGCTGCGCGTCTACGATCCGACCATCGATGCGTGGCGGATTTCCTGGTTCGATCCCGGACGCAGCGTCTTTCGCCAGCAGATCGGCCGGCCGCGCGGCGCCGACATCGTGCAGGAGGGGACGACCGAGGCCGGCGAACTGACGCGCTGGAGCTTTACGGAAATCACCGGCGATTCCTTCCACTGGCTCGGCGAGGTCAAGCCATCCGCCGTGGCCGATTGGCGGCTGATGGTCGATGTGAAGGCGAAGCGGCGGAAGGGCTAAAGATCTGATGGTTGTTGGTTGAAGCCGTGGGCTCCGGGCTCGCTGCAACC
>NZ_PTFE01000007.1:0-146074 GCF_002936975.1 Bradyrhizobium sp. AC87j1 | reverse complement strand
GCCTTCCGTGGCAAACGCAAGATCGCCGGCGGTCGAAAGCGCGTTCGCGACGCTCTCTACATGGCTGCTCTCAACGCGGTTCGACGGGCCGATCCGTTCAAGGCCTTCTATGAAAGATTGCGACAGGTCGGCAAACCGGCCAAGCTCGCCCTCATTGCCGTTGCCAGGAAGCTGCTAACGGTCCTTAACGCTATGATGCGCGACAGGAAACCGTACCTGAAGGCCGGCCCCCAATAACAGTTGCCGGCTCTGCGCTCCGCTTCGCTGCGCTGGTCCGGGACACGGAGCCCTCACACCGGCTGCGGCGTCCTGATCTCGCGGGGCAGGATGATCGCCGCTGCGATCGCCAGCAGGCAGAGCGCGGCGAAGGCGTGCAGCATGGTCACGAAGCCGCCCTGCTCGTAGAGCCAGGCGACCAGGCCGACCGAGGCGCCGGCTGCGGTGAAGCCGATGAAATAGCGAACCGCGTAGGCGCGCGAGCGCCATTCCTCGCTGGTGTACTTGCCGACCATGGCATCGTTCACCGTGACCTGTCCGAACGCACCCATGGCGATGCCGATCGAGACCAGGATCAGCGGCAGATTGTTCAGGCTGGCGGCGAGATAGAGGAACGGCGCCAGCATGAAGGACAGCGGCAACGCCACCGTCTTCAGCGAGTAGCGGTCGAGCAACCGGCCGATCGTGTACTGCGTCATCGCGCCGAACACGTAGACGCAGGCCGCGATGACGCCGAGCAGCGCCGGGCTCTTGGTCAAATCGGCGAGACGCTCCGCGAACAGTTTTGGCAGCGCGACGGTGACGGCGTTGAAGGTCGTGGAGATCGCGATCACGACGATCAGCAGCGACAGCACCACGCGCCACATGTCCTGTTTTGCCACCCGCGCCTGCGCCGCCGCCTGCTTCGAGCCCTTGCGGTCCTCGTGCACGACCATCATCGCAAAGGCGACGCCGATCAGGATCGTGACAATGCCGGGAACGATGAAGGCGAAACGCCAGCCGAGATATTGGCCGATCACGCCTGTCACCAGCGCGGAGGAGGCAACGCCGAGATTGCCCCAGACGCCGTTGATGCCCATCTCGCGGCCGAGCCGGTCGGCATAGGACACAATCATGGCGGTGCCGACGGGATGGTAGATCGAGGCAAAGATGCCGATCGCCAGCAGCGCCGCGCCGAGCTGCGCCGGGGTCTGCACGAAGCCGACTGCGATCATGGACGCTCCGATGCCGACGAAGAAGATCAGCATCATGTGGCGGCGGCTCCAGCGGTCGCCGAGCCATCCGGTGAGCAGCGAGCCGGCGCCGAAAGCCACAAAGCCGGGTGTCGCGTAGGGCAAAAGTTCCGAATAGGCCATGCCGAGCGCCGGCCCCATGATGATGACGGCGGCGGCGAAGATCAGCATCGCATAGTGGTCGATGAAATGGCCTGCGTTGACGAAACTGATGACCCGGCTGGGGCTGTTCATACGAATCCTCTCCTGCTCCGAAATGAGTTATATGTCCTCCCCATGACGGGATGCTGCCAATGACTGTCTTGGAAACGCCAATCTTGGAAACGCCAATCTTGGAAACGCCAATCCTGAGGGAGGTCCGGAGCAACCACCGCTCGCCCGCGGGCGTGCACCTGGTCGCGCGCGACTATCCCAAGGGCATGCGGATCGATCCGCATTTGCACCGCGAGGCGCAGCTGATCTATGCGGCCAAGGGCACGATGCAGGTGACGACGCCCGGGGGGCGATGGCTGGTGCCGCCGGACCGCGCCGTCTGGGTCCCGGCCGGGCTCGAGCATGCCATCGATCTGCTCGCCGACATCGAGATGCGCACGCTGTATTTCGACCTGTCCTGGCTGAAGCGCGAGCAGCGCTATGACGGCCTGACCCGGGAATTCGTGGTGCGGGTGTCGCCGCTGCTCAATCAGGCGATCCTGGCGCTGTTCGACGCGCGCAACACGGAGGAGCGTACCGAGCTGCTGGTTCGCCTCGTGATGCTGGAATTGCACCAGGCTGAGGATTCCGCGACTTTCGTGCCACTGCCGCGCGAAGTGCGCTGCCGCCGCGCCGCCCTGATTGTGCTGGACGACCCCACCGGCCTGCACGACATCGACACGCTCGCGCGCGAGGTCGGAACTTCCGCGCGGACGCTGTCGCGGCTGTTCTCGATGGAAACGCAGCTGAGCTTCAAGAGCTGGTGCCAGCGCGCGCGGATCGCCGCGGCGATCCAGCGGCTCTCGACGGATGCCAGCGTGTCGGTGAAGCAGCTTGCCACCCAGCTCGGCTATGCCAGCGTGCCCGCGTTCTCGGCCGCGTTCCGCCAGGTGACGGGGCGGACGCCGACGGAGTTTGCCACACACTCGGTGTCGTCGCCCGGCTTGACCGGGCGACCCAGTACGCCGAGCCGGCGCGGCTAGAATCGAGAAGCTGCGGCGTACTGGATGCCCCGGTCAAGCCGGGGCATGACGGCGCGTTGTGTCGGCTCCCACCTCCACCCGCCATCCCTTATTCCCAGACGCACGGCCCAACTAAAGTTGCCGCATTCCTCCGCTTGATTGTGATCGGTTTCTGCCCAAATCCCGTGTAAGCTTCCGCAACGCACAAACCCGACACGAAAGTCCCGATGGCCAACGCCTTCTTCTCCGATCTGCTCGCCACGATCTCCGAGCGCGGCCGCACGCTGCTTCGTCGGGGAGATTCCGTCGACACCAGACGGGATGCCGACGGACTGATCGATCTCTGCGACGCGCTGCTGTCGGGCCGGGGCGAGGCATCGGGCATCGCCATCGCGCGTGAGGTGCTCGACATCTACCGGGAGCTGGATGCGGCGGGACGCCGCGCCTTCTTCGACGGACTGGTGCGTGATTTCGGCCCGGACCGGGAGCGCCTGTCCAAGGCGATCGAGAAATGGCGCGCCGCGCCGAGCGACGAGGACGCGAGCTCGCTGCATTTCGCCTCGGAGCCGCGGCGGCAGGAGCTGATCCGCCGCCTCAACCGCGCGCCCGGCGGCACGGGCGATCTCGTCAACATGCGCGCCGATCTGCTCGGCATGATGAATGGCCACACCGATCTCGCCGCGCTCGATCGCGACGTCTCGCATCTTCTCTCTTCGTGGTTCAACAGGGGGTTTCTCGTGCTGCGCAGGATTGACTGGTCGACCCCGGCCAACATCCTCGAAAAGATCATCCGCTACGAGGCCGTGCACGAGATCTCCGACTGGGACGATCTGCGCCGCCGCATCGATCCGGTCGACCGCCGCTGCTACGCCTTCTTCCATCCCGCGATGGTCGACGAGCCCTTGATTTTCGTCGAGGTGGCGCTGACCGAGACGATCCCGGGCGCGATCGCCCCGCTGCTCGCGGTCGATCGCCAATATCTGCCGATCGAGCGCGCGCGCACCGCCGTGTTCTATTCGATCTCCAACACCCAGCGCGGTCTCGGCGGCATCTCCTTCGGCAGCTTCCTGATCAAGCAGGTGGTCGAAGAGCTGCGCCGCGAAACGCCCAAGCTCGACACTTTCGTGACGCTGTCGCCGGTGCCGGGTTTCATGCCATGGCTGAAGCAGGATAAGGACCTGCCGCTGTCGGACGAGGACCGCGAGGTGCTGAAGCGCCTCGACGATCCCAAATGGTTCGAGAGCCCCGAGACGACGGCACAGCTCCGCGCCGTGATCGAGCCGCTCGCGGCGCACTACTTCCTCAAGGCGCGCACGCCGAAGGGCAAGCTTATCGATTCCGTCGCCCGCTTCCATCTCGGCAACGGCGCCAGGCTGGAGCGCATCAACTGGCTGGGGGACCTCTCGCCGAAGGGCGTGCGGGAATCCGCCGGCGTGATGGTCAACTACCTCTACCGTCTCGACGACATCGAGAAGAACCACGAAGCCTATGCCAATGACGGCGAGGTCGTGGCGTCCAGCGCTGTGAAGAAGCTGCTGAAGGGCGAAGGAAGGCGGCTGCTGGATATGCGGTTGTCGTAGGCCACACACTCGCTGTCATCGTCCGCAGGCGGACGATCCAGTATACCAGAGGCCGACATTGGAAAATTCGCTCTCGCCGTATCCGCCGCGGCGTACTGGATGCCCCGGTCAAGCCGGGGCATGACAGCGGAGAGCGTGGCGGAGTCGTGGGCTCAAGCGTAGTCGCACACTCAGCCGTAACCACCCACTCGGTCGTCGTCCCGGACAAGCGGAGCGCGATCCGGGACCCATAACCACAGGATTGGATTTGGCGAAGACTCGGAGTTACCAGCTCGCTCCATAACCTCTCCCTGGGGTTATGGGTCCCTGCTTTCGCAGGGACGACAGCGAGTTGTTGGAGACGCCGTCGCCGGTTACTCCGCCAGCGCGCTCATTTCCTTGTAGAGATCGGACTTGCCTTCGAAGCCGATGCCCGGAAGGTCCGGCATGGTGATGTGGCCGTTCTCGACGCGAACGCCATCCGGGAAGCCGCCGTAGGGCTGGAACAGGTCGGGGTAGCTTTCGTTGCCACCCAAGCCCAATCCCGCTGCGATGTTGAGCGACATCTGGTGGCCGCCATGCGGGATGCAGCGGCTGGGGGACCAGCCGTGGGTCTTCAGCACTTCCAGCGTGCGCTGGTATTCGCAGAGGCCGTAGGACAGCGCGCAGTCGAATTGCAGCCAGTCGCGATCGGGGCGCATGCCGCCGTAGCGGATCAGATTGCGGGCGTCCTGGTGGCTGAAGAGATTCTCGCCTGTGGCCATCGGGCCCGGATAGAATTCGGCGAGCGCGGCCTGCAGCGCGTAGTCGAGGGGATCGCCGACTTCCTCGTACCAGAACAAGGGATAGTCGCGCAGCATCTTGGCATAGGCAATGCCGGTCTCGAGGTTGAAGCGGCCGTTGGCGTCGACGGCGAGCTGCGCGTCCTTGCCGATCTCCTTCAGCACCGCCTCGATGCGGGTGCGATCTTCCTCGATTGCCGCGCCGCCGATCTTCATCTTCACGACGTCGTAGCCGCGATCGAGATAGCCGCGCATCTCACCGCGCAGCATCGAGAGGTCCTTACCGGGATAGTAATAGCCACCGGCGGCGTAGACGAACACGCGCGGATTGGCTTTGACGCCGTGCCGTTCGGCGAGCAGGCGAAACAGCGGCTTGCCCGCGATCTTCGCCACCGCATCCCACACCGCCATGTCGATGGTGCCGACTGCGACCGAGCGCTCGCCATGGCCGCCCGGCTTCTCGTTGGTCATCATCGCGCCCCAGACCTTGTCGGGGTCGAGATTGTCGCCAGCCGCATTCAGCAGCGACTTCGGATCGGCCTCGGTGATGCGCGAGGCAAAACGCTCGCGGATCAGGCCGCCCTGCCCGTAACGGCCGTTGGAGTTGAAGCCGTAGCCGATCACGCGCTTGCCGTCGCGTACCACGTCGGTGACAACGGCGACGAGGCTCGTCGTCATCTTGGTGAAGTCGATATAGGCGTTGCGGATCGGCGATGAGATCGGCTTGGTAATCTCGCGGACGTCGACGATGCGGACGGACATGGGGCTTGGCTTTCTCGCGGACTCTCTCGTCTCGTCATGGCCGGGCTTGACCCGGCCATCCACGTCTTGCCGCACGAAGAACGTGGATGCCCGGGACAAGCCCGGGCATGACGGCTCAACTATTTCTTATCCCTGAAATACGGCTCTACGGGCCCGTGCACCTTGATGGTCAGCGGGTTGCCGTGGCGGTCCTTGGCATTGCCGGCGGTGACGCGAACCCAGCCTTCGCTAATGCAGTATTCCTCGACATTGGTCTTCTCGACGCCCTTGAAGCGGATGCCGACGTCGCGCGCCAGGATGTCTGCGTTGTAATAGGGGCTGTTCGGATCGACCGACAGGCGGTCCGGAAATTCGTCGCTCATGATTGTCTCGCTCACAACAGGGTCTCGATTTGATTCCGCAATCCTTCGGGCCGTGCGGTCGGCGCGTAGCGCGCGACCACGCGGCCCTCACGGTCCACCAGGAATTTGGTGAAATTCCATTTGATGGAGGCCCCTAACAGGCCCGATTGCTGGTGTTTCAGGTACTCATACAGAGGGTGCGCATGGGCGCCGTTGACGTCGATCTTCTCGAACAGGGGAAAGGTGACGTCGTAATTGGTCGAGCAGAACGCCTGGATCTCGCTCGCCTGTCCCGGCTCCTGCGCGCCGAACTGGTTGCAGGGGAAGCCGAGCACCGAGAAGCCGCGCGGCGAGAGATCGCGATGCAGATCCTCCAGACCGCGATATTGCGGCGTGAAGCCGCATTTGCTCGCGGTGTTGACGATCAGGAGCACCTGCCCCTCGAAGCGGCGGAGCGCAACCTCCTCACCCGCAAGCGAGTTGGCCTTGAAATCGTAAATCGCGGACATCGCTAACCCACGGGATCGATCGGCGACGGCGGCACGCCGCCCGCCTCGATCGCTTCGCCGGCGAGCAGGCACAGATCCTCGCGATAGCGGCCGGAGACGATGTGCACGCCGACCGGCGCCTTGCCGACCAGACCGGTGGAGACCACGAGGCCCGGCAGGCCCATGAAGGGAATGGCGATCTGCGGCAGCTGCGCTTCCCAGACCCGCTTGAAGGACTCATCGTCCTTGCGATCGAGATGATCGGGGAACGGCAGCTCGCCGGACACCGGCGTCAGCAGCACCGCGTATTTTTCGAAGAACAGCATCCAGTCACGGGTCAGGGTGGCTCTTCGGGTCAGCGCCTTGGCGTAATTCGCCTGGTCCATCGGCGTGACCCTGGCGCGGTTGCCGCGCAGGCACGCCAGCGCACCGGGATCGCCCTCGCGCTCGGCCATCTCCAGCTGGGCTTCATAGCCGTCGCCGAGCCAGAGCTTGATCTGCCACTCGACCGCCTCGCGCATCGGCGGCGTGTCCTCGATGATGTCGACGGTCCAGCCTGCGCGCTCCAGCCGCTTGCCGGCGTCGCTCACCGCCGCCTTCACCTCCGGCGTCGTCGCAAGGCCGCCAGGATTGAGACAAAGCGCCGCGCGCTTGTCCCGTGCTGAGCCTTCCAGCGGCACTGGTGCGTACCAGGGATCGCGGATGTCGCGGGCCGACATCGCGGCCAGTGAAATCCTGAGGTCGTTGACGGTGCGCGCCAGCGGACCCGAGACCGCCATGATCTGCGGTCCGATCGGGCGCTCCGGCAGCGCCGGGTTGAAGGCGGGGATGCGGCCCAGCGTGGGGCGCAGGCCGTGCACGCCGCAGGCATAGGCGGGATAGCGGATCGAGCCGGCAATGTCGGTGCCGTGGGCGATATGGCCGATACCGGCCGCGACCGCGGAACCGGCGCCACCGGACGAGCCGCCCGGGGTCAGCGAGGCGTCACGCGGGTTCTTGGTGTCGCCATGGATGAGATTGGTGGTGAACCAGCGATAGGAGAAAGCCGGGCAATTGGTGCGCCCAAGCAGAATGGCGCCGGCTTTGCGGAAATTGGCGACCACCGGATTGTCCTCGCGCGCGATCAAATCGCGCTGGAGCTTGAGGCCGTTGGTGGTGGCAAAGCCCTCCTGGTCGACATTGGCCTTGATGGTCACGGGCACGCCGGCAAGCACGCCGGGGTCCTCGCCCCGCGCGATGGCGGCATCGACGGCGTCGGCCTGCTTGAGCACGTCGTCCGGCCGGTGGTCGATCACAGCGTTGAGCTGGGGATTGACGGCTTCCAGACGGGCGAGCCCGGCCTTGGCCGCCTCCCGGGCGGACACCTTTTTGGACTTGACGAGGGTCGCGAGGTCGGCAGCCGACAGGCGCCAGAGATCTTGCATGGCTTGCTCCGTGTAACCGGCGTCTTTTAGCCCCGGGAACGCGGCAAAGCCATGCGGATTTCGCAGGGGCGAAGGCGCCGGGGCGCCGGGTGGTGCCTCATTCTCCGTCGTCTTTGCGAGGAGCCTTGCGACGAAGCAATCCAGACTGCCTCCGCGGAGAGTCTCTGGATTGCTTCGCTGCGCTCGCAATGACGGGGAAAGAGTGGCTAATGCCGCGTCGCGGAAGCGTCCGGGATGTCCAGCAGCGCCTCGGTGAAGGGAAACTCCAGCACGATCTCGCCTTCGGCGTCGGTCACCTCGATCACGGCATCCAGCAGGGCGCGCTGGGTGCCCTCGGATTTCACCACCTCCAGGATCATCTGACGGGCGACCTCCCAGGCGCGGTCGGGGTTGCGCAGGTCCTCGCCTTCGGGATCCACGATCAGTTCGTCGCCGATACGGGTGTTGAAGTAGTATCTGGGCATCATCGAGATCCAGTTGGGTCGCCTGTACCGGATTGAAAGCTGCACTGCACTCACAACTGCTTTATCAGGACAGGGTTCGCGACCGAATGCGCCGAACGCAAGGCAGCGCCTCAGAAGTGAGCGTTCCCGAGGGATTTTTTCGCGGCGCAACATGGGCTTCTCGGGAAAATTTCACTGGCGAACTTCTCAGCGCGCACTAATTTAACGGGTGGGCGATACGTCCGAATTCGCGAAAATGGAGTGCCAAAATGGCTTGGAAAGCCCCGAAGATCGTCGAAGTGCCCTGCGGCATGGAAATCAACATGTATGTGAGCGCCACCCGCAAGTAAGCGGTTGGTGATCTGCGTTCAGCGCAGGTGGGTCTTTCGGTCACGACCGGTTTCCGAATGAGGGAAATCGTGTCGGCCTGAGATCCACCTCGTGACGTTGCTTCCAGGAGACGGATCATGCTTCGCGTCGTCGTCCTGGGCGCCGCAGCCGGCGGCGGAGTGCCGCAATGGAATTGCGGCTGCGAGGGCTGCCGGGCGGCCCGTACGAGTGGCCATGAGCTTTATCGAACCCAGGCCTCGGTCGCCTTCAGCGGCGACGGCGAGCACTGGTTCCTGATCAACGCCTCCCCCGACCTGCGCCAGCAATTGAATGCCACGCCGCAGCTGCACCCCAAAGCGGGCGCGCTGCGCCATACGCCGATCGCGGGCGTCATCCTGACCAACAGCGAGGTGGATGCGGTGGCAGGCCTGCTCTCGATGCGCGAGGGCTCGCCCTTCACGGTCTATGCGCACGAGAAGGTGCTGGCGATCCTGAAGAGCAACAGCATCTTCAACGTACTGAACGAAAAGAACGTGCGGCGCCAGCCGATCGACATCAGCGAGCCGTTCGAGCCGCGGCTACCGGACGGCGCGCGATCGGGGCTGGAAGTGCTGGCTTTCGCAGTCCCCGGCAAATCGGCCTGGTATCTGGAAGGCAAGGCGCATCCGGGCGGCGCGAGCGGCGACGGCGATACGCTGGGCCTGAAGATCACCGACAAGGCGACGGGCAAGTGTTTCTACTTCATCGCGGCCTGCGCGGAGGTGACCGACGCGCTCAAGGCCGAGATCGACGGCGCCGCTTTGGTGTTCTTCGACGGCACGGTCTGGCAGGACGACGAGATGATCAAATGCGGGCTCGGCCACAAGACCGGCAAGAGCATGGGACACGTCGCCATGTCCGGCGAGGACGGCGCCATCGCGCGGCTGGCCGACCTCGCTATCGACAGGAAGATATTTCTGCATGTCAATAACTCGAACCCGGCGCTGCTACCTACCTCATCCGAGCGCAAGGCCGTCGAGGCGGCGGGCTGGCAGATACCGGCGGATGGAACGGAGATCGTGCTGTGAATGCGGCGTCAATGACTGGAATGACTGCGCTCTCGATCGGCAAGGATCTGAGGCTCAACTCGGCCGAGGAGCTCGAGGCGACGCTGCGCCATATCGGGGCGACGCGCTATCACAGCCTGCATCCGTTCCATAAGCTGCTGCACGGCGGCAAGCTGAACAAGGGCCAGGTGCAGGCCTGGGCGCTGAACCGCTACTATTACCAGAGCACGATCCCGATCAAGGACGCGGTGGTGATCTCGCGTTTCCGCGACCGCGCCACGCGCCTGGAATGGCGCCACCGCATCGAGGATCATGACGGTGACGTCGGCTCCGAGGGCGGCATCGAGCGCTGGCTGAAGCTGACCGAAGGCCTCGGGCTCGACACGGCCTACGTGGAATCGACCGAAGGCATCCTGCCGGCGACGCGCTTCGCGGTGGAGGCCTACGTCCACTACTGCCGCGAGAAGAGCCCGCTGGAGGCGATCGCCTCCTCGCTCACCGAGCTGTTCGCGCCAAATCTGCATGAAGAACGCATCTCCGGCATGCTGGAGCACTATGATTTCGTCAATCCTGACATCATGAGCTACTTCAAGCGCCGCCTGGCGCAGGCGCCGCGCGATGCCGGCTTTGCGCTCGACTATGTCAAGGCGCATGCCACGACGCCGGAGCAGCGCGCGCAAGTGTGCAACGCGCTGATCTTCAAGACCAACGTGCTATGGGTGCAACTCGACGCGCTCCAGCACGCCTATGTCGAGGGCCATATTCCGCCGGGCGCGTTCGTGCCCAAAGCGAGTTGAGGGACAAAAGCAATGGCCGGGCCGCGGAACATCAGCGTCAGCGAGACAAGCCGCCCCGTGCTGCCGCGGCATGCCAAGCTGAAATATGACGAGACGCGGAAGGTCTGGGTGATCCTGGCGCCAGAACGCGTGCTGGCCCCGGACGAGATCGCAGTCGAGGTCCTGCAGCTCTGCAACGGCGAGCGCAGCGTCGGCGATGTCTCCGATCAGCTGGCGGCAAAGTACGCAGCTCCACGCGAGGCGATCCTGGCTGACGTCATCGTCATGCTGCAGGATCTCGCCGACAAGGGCTTTCTCACGGAGGCCCGGGAGAAGACGTCATGAGCGATGTGCTCGGCAACCCCATGATCCCCCCTGATGCCAGCGACAGCCTCGCGGTGCTGGAGAAGCAGCGCTCGACGGCGGAAACATTCGGCATTCCGCTTGCCGTGCTGCTCGAGATCACCCATCGCTGTCCGCTGCAATGCCCCTACTGCTCCAACCCGGTCGAGCTCGATCGCTCCGGCAAGGAGCTGACCACCGAGGAATGGAAGAAGGTCTTGAGCGAGCTTGCCGAGATCGGCGTGCTCCAGGTGCATTTCTCCGGCGGTGAGCCGACGGCGCGGAAAGACCTCGTCGACCTCGTCAAGCATGCCAGCGACGTCGGCCTCTACACCAACCTGATCACCTCGGCCGTGCTGCTGACGCGCGAGAAGCTCAGCGATCTCGCCGATGCCGGGCTCTGCCACGTGCAGATCAGTTTCCAGGGCGTTGAAGAAGGCCTCGCCGATCGCGTCGCCGGCTACAAGAACGGGCACCGCAAGAAGCTCGAGGTCGCAAAGTGGACGCGCGAGCTCGATCTGCCGCTCACCGTGAACGCGGTGATGCACCGGCAGAACCTGCATCAGCTGCCTGACATCATCCAGATGTCCGTCGATCTCGACGCCGACCGGCTCGAGGTCGCCAATGTGCAGTATTACGGCTGGGCGTTGAAGAACCGCGCCGCGCTGATGCCGACGGTGGCGCAGTTAGATGAGTGTACACGCATCGTCGAGGAGGCGCGCGAGCGGCTGAAGGGCACGCTCGCCATCGACTACGTCGTGCCGGACTACTACGCGCTGCGGCCGAAGAAGTGTATGGGCGGCTGGGGCCGGCAGTTCTTCAACATCTCGCCCGCCGGCAAGGTGCTGCCCTGCCACGCCGCCGAGAGCATCACCGGGCTCGACTTCGAATCCGTCCGCTCCAACCATTCGATCGCCTGGATCTGGCAGAACTCCGAGGCCTTCAACCGCTATCGCGGCACCGGCTGGATGAAGGAGCCGTGCAAGTCTTGCGAATTCCGCGAGATCGATTTCGGGGGCTGCCGCTGCCAGGCCTTCGCGCTGACCGGGGACGCCGCCAACACCGATCCCGCCTGCGCGCTGTCGCCGCTGCACGAGACCATCTTCAAGCAGGCCGAGCGTGAGGCCGAGGGCGAGACCAATCGCTTCCTCTACCGCAATTTCGCCGGCGGCACCCTGGAATCCGAGAATGGGGCCTGACGCCGACGCAGGCACAGCCGCGAGGCGCGCCGATCCCTTTGCGCCGCTGACCTCCGACATGCTCGACGTCGGCGACGGCCATGAGCTCTATGTCGAGAGCGTCGGTCGCAGCGACGGCATTCCCGCGGTCTACCTGCACGGCGGGCCCGGCAGCGGCTGCCAGCCCGATCATCGCCGGCTATTCGACCCTGATCGCTTCTGCGCCGTGCTGTTCGACCAGCGCGGCTGCGGCCGCAGCCGGCCGAAGGGATCGCGCGAGCACAACACCACGGCGCATCTGATCGCGGACATGGAGATGATCCGCGACAAGTTCGGCTTCGAACGCTGGATGGTGGTCGGCGGCTCCTGGGGCGCGACGCTGGCGCTGGCGTACGCGCAGGCCCATCCCGAGCGCGTCTCCGGCATTGCACTCCGCGCGACGTTCCTCGGCACGCGGGCCGAGGTCGAGACGGCCTTCACGGTGCGCCTGCCGCAATTCTATCCCGCGCTCTACGAGGATTTTCTGAGCGTGCTGCCGCCTGGGGAACGCGCGCATCCGGTGGAAGCCTATTATCGCCGCATCCTCGATGCCGATCCGGCCATTCACGGACCTGCGGCCCGCGCCTGGCACGACACCGAGCGCGCCCTGTCGGAGCACAAGGCGGCCAAGACGCGGCTGGACCTGACGTCGCTGAACGTGTGGCGCACGCTGCCGGCGACGCCGTTCATGGAGGCACATTATTTCATCAACAACTCCTTCATGAACCAAGACGAGCTGCTGCGGAACGCGGACCGGCTCGCCGGGATTCCCGGCATTGTCGTGCAGGGCCGCTACGACCTGTTGTGCCCTCCTGAGACATCACACGCGCTCGCGAAAGTGTGGCCGGGTTCCGAGATTCGCCTCGTGGAAGAAGCCGGACATTCGCTCTATGATGCCGGCGTGAGGGATGCGGTCATGAAGTCGATTGCCGACCTTGCGTCGAAGGCCGCGCGCTAATGCGCGAAAAAGGACAACAAGAAAATGCCGCTCGCCGGAAAGGGCATGCTGCTGACGTCGATGAATATCGACGCAGCCAATGAGGCCGATTTCAACCGCTGGTACGATCGCGAACATCTGGAAGAGCGCGTCGCGATCGACGGTTTCCTGGAAGCGCGGCGCTATGTCGCGCATGCCGCCAATCCCAACTATCTCTCGCTGTACTCGACTGCGACGCTCGACGTGCTCGACAGTCCCGCCTATCGGGCGCGGCTGGCCAATCAGACCGAATGGTCGCGGCGAAGCATGGCGCATTTCAAGGACATGCTCCGTGTCGTCGCTCGCATCACCATCAGCAACGGCACCGGCCGCGGCGCTGCGCTCGGCCTCGTGCGGCTGCGGCCCTCAGCTGACAATGCCGGCGCATGGCGTGATGCGCTGCAAGAAAAGCTGGCGCCGGAGAAGCGCGACGGCATCATCTCGATGCATCTGCTGGAGAGCGAGCCGGAGCTCTCGGGCGCGACCGCGGACATCCCCGCGGTGCGCAACGAAGGCGCACGCGACTGGTTCGTGCTGATCGACGGCACGCATGTCGGCGCGGTCTCGGCCGTGATCGTCGAGCGCTTCACCGGCCCTGCTGCATCGCCCTTCCCGCTGCCCGTCTCGGTCGGGACTTACAGCCTGATGTGGGACCTCGCGAAGAGCGATATCGCGCGCGGCTGAACATATCTGCATCGCAACATATTGCACCGCACGCGCATCGCGCGCGGCCGTTAATGCTGTGCGCGCGTAGCTCCCATGAAAGCGGGGACGCGCCGAACTTTGCCGTTGTACTTCGGAAAGGTTCTAATAAGCTAACCCAATGACGTCATTCAGAAACCAGATCGCAGCGCGTTAAGCGTTCGCCAAGCTCAGAAGAGGCCGCCGGGTCTTTGAGCCTGCGCGGACAGGGTAGGAATGAAACCGACCGATATCGCGGCCCCCGACTACTTTCACAAAGTGGTCGATTGCCAATGGGCCTGTCCTGCGCACACCCCGGTTCCCGAATACATCCGACTGATCGCACAAGGCCGCTATAGCGACGCCTACATGATCAATTGGAAGTCGAACGTGTTTCCCGGAATTCTGGGACGCACCTGCGATCGTCCCTGCGAGCCGGCGTGCCGCCGCGGACGCGTCGAGGAGACGCCGGTCGCGATCTGCCGGCTCAAGCGCGTCGCTGCCGATTTCAAGGACGACATCAAGCAGCGCCTGCCGCGCCCCTCACCGAAGAACGGCAAGCGCGTTGCCTTCGTCGGCGGCGGTCCGGCCTCGCTGACGGTGGCGCGCGATTTGGCGCCGCTCGGCTATCACTGCACCGTGTTCGATGGCGATCCCGAAGCCGGCGGCATGATGCGCACGCAGATCCCGAAATTCCGCCTGCCTAACTCGGTGATCGACGAGGAGACCGGCTACATCCTGGGTCTCGGCGTCGAATTCAAAGGCGGCCACCGCATCGAGAGCATGAAGTCGCTGCTCGCGGAGAAATACGACGCGATCTTCGTCGGCTCCGGCGCGCCGCGCGGCCGCGAGCTCGACATTCCCGGCCGCAAGGAAGCGGCAAGCAATATCCATATCGGCATCGAGTGGCTGGCCTCGGTCTCGTTCGGCCATATCGACAAAATCGGCAAGCGCGTGATCGTGCTCGGCGGCGGCAACACCGCGATGGATTGCTGCCGCACCGCGCGCCGCCTCGGCGGCGAGAAAGTCACGGTGATCGTGCGCTCCGGCTTCGAGGAGATGAAGGCCTCGCCGTGGGAGAAGGAGGACGCGCTCCACGAGGATATTCCGATCCTCAACTACATGGTGCCGGTGGCATTCAAGCACGTCGCCGGCAAGCTCATCGGCGTCACCTTCCAGCACGTCAAAGCCGAATATGACGCCAAAGGCCGCCGTAACCTCGTGCCGTCGGGCGATCCCGAACAGACCATTCCCTGCGACGACGTGCTGGTCGCGGTCGGCCAGGAAAACGCCTTCCCCTGGATCGAGCAGGATTGCGGCATCGAGTTCGACAAATGGCACATGCCGAAGGTCGATCCCAAGACCTTCGTCTCGACCAATCCGAAAGTGTTTTTCGGTGGCGACGCCGCGTTCGGCCCCAAAAACATCATCTGGGCGGTCGCGCACGGCCATGACGCCGCGCTGTCGATTCACAAGATGCTCTCCGGCGATGACATCACCGAGCGCCCGCTGCCCGATGTGCATGTCTCATCGCAGAAGATGGGTATCCACGAATGGAGCTATGACAACGACATCTCGATCGACAAGCGCTACAAGGTGCCGCATCGCGACAAGGTGATTGCGCTGAAGGACATCCGTGCCGAGGTCGAGCTCGGCTACGACGTCAAGCTGGCGCTGGGCGAAGCCGAGCGCTGCCTGAACTGCGACGTCCAGACCGTGTTCTCGACCTCGCTTTGCATCGAATGCGATGCCTGCGCCGACATTTGCCCAATGGATTGCATCACCTTCACCGGCAACGGAGAAGAAAGCGATCTGCGCCAGCGCCTGAAGGCGCCCTCGCCGCATCCGGACCAGGACCTCTACGTCTCCTCGGATCTCAAGACCGGCCGCGTGATGGTGAAGGACGAGGATGTCTGCCTGCATTGCGGGCTGTGCGCCGAGCGTTGTCCCACCGGCGCCTGGGACATGCAGAAATATTTCATCGAGATGACTCACGCAGGTTCGACATGCCCGACAAAAAGCCGATCAGCAGCGTAAACGACTTCGTCGTCCGCTTCGCCAACGTCAACGGCTCGGGCTCGGCCAGCGCCAACGAGATGTTCGCGCGCGCGATCCTGCGCCACGGCGTTCCGGTGTCCCCACGCAACATCTTCCCCTCCAACATCCAGGGCCTGCCGACCTGGTACGAGGTGCGGGTGACCGAGGACGGCCATCTCGGCGCCCGCGGCGGCGTCGACATGATGGTGGCGATGAACCCGCAGACTTGGGACAAGGACGTCGCCGGCATCGAGCCCGGCGGCTATCTGTTCTACGATTCCACCAAGCCGATGCCGTCGACCAAATTCCGCGACGACATCACCGTGATCGGCGTGCCACTTACCGCGATCACCAACTCGACCTACACCGATCCGCGCCAGCGCCAGCTGTTCAAGAACATCATCTATCTCGGCGCGCTCTCAGCACTGCTCGACATGGACCCGAAGCTGATCGAGCAGCTGATCGGTGAGCAATACAAGGGCAAGGAGAAGCTGCTCTCCTCCAATGTCCACGCGCTACATCTGGGTCGCGACTGGGCGCTGCAGAATCTGAAATGCCCGATTGGCCTCAGGGTGAAAAAGTCGGACAAGGTCGGCGACCGTATCTTCATCGAAGGCAACAGCGCCGCCGCGCTCGGCGCCGTCTATGGCGGCGCCACGGTATGCGCCTGGTATCCGATCACGCCGTCCTCGTCGGTGGCGGAGGCCTTCACCGCCCATTGCAAGAAGTACCGGCACGATCCTGAGACCGGCAAGGCGAAATACGCCATCGTCCAGGGCGAGGACGAGCTGGCCTCGATCGGCATCGTCATCGGCGCGTCCTGGAACGGCGCCCGCGCCTTCACCGCGACGTCGGGCCCCGGCATCTCCCTGATGACCGAGTTCATCGGCCTCTCATACTTCGCCGAGATCCCAGCCGTGATCATGAACATCCAGCGCGCCGGCCCCTCGACGGGCATGCCGACCCGCACCCAGCAATGCGACATCATCGCCTGCGCCTATGCTTCGCACGGCGACACCAAGCATGTGCTGCTGTTCCCCGAGGATCCCGCCGAGGCCTTCGAATTCGCGGCCGCAGCGTTCGATCTCGCCGAGCGTATCCAGACCACGATCTTCCTGATGCTCGACCTCGACATCGGCATGAATCACCGGCTCTGCCGTCCGCTGAAGTGGGACGATGCCAAGCAGTATGACCGCGGCAAGGTGATGACATCAGAGATGCTGGACGAAGGCCGCGACTTCGGCCGCTATCTCGACGTCGACGGCGACGGCATTCCCTACCGCACCTATCCCGGCACGCACCCGACCAAGGGCTCCTATTTTACCCGCGGCACTTCGCGGGACCGCTATGCGCGCTACTCCGAGGAAGGCTCGGTCTACGCCGACAACATGCAGCGCCTGATGCGCAAGTTCGAGACCGCGCAGGATCTGGTGCCGCGACCGCTGCAGGCCAATGCGGAACGGCCGACCAAATACGGCGTGATCTATTTCGGCTCGACCTCGCCGGCAATGGACGAGGCGATCGGCCTTTTGGAAGCGCGCGGGCATCAGCTCGATCGCCTGCGTATCCGCGCCTTCCCGTTCCATTCGAGCGTGGCGAGCTTCCTCGCCGAGCACGATTTCGTCTACGTCGTCGAGCAGAACCGCGACAGCCAGCTCCGCCAGCTGATCGTCAACGAGAACGGCATCGACCCGGTGCGCCTCGTGCCGATCGTGCACTATGACGGCTCGCCGATCACCGCCCGTTTCATCGCAAAAGCCATTGGCGACCACCAGGATCACCTCAAGGTGACCCCGCTCCGCAAGGCCGTGTCATGACGTACATCGCAAAGCCGAAATTCCATCATCCCGGCCTCAAGAAGAACGAACTCGGCTACACGCATCGCGACTACGAGGGCAAGATCTCGACGCTGTGCGCCGGCTGCGGTCACGACTCGATCACGGCTTCGATCATCGAGGCCTGCTACGAGCTCTCGATCGAGCCGCACCGGGTGGCGAAGATCTCCGGGATCGGCTGCTCGTCGAAGACGCCGGATTATTTCCTCGGCAATTCGCACGGCTTCAATTCCGTGCACGGCCGCATGCCATCGGTCTTGACCGGTGCCAACCTCGCCAACCGCGATTTGATCTATCTCGGCGTCTCCGGCGACGGCGATTCCGCCTCGATCGGCTTCGGCCAGTTCGCGCACTCGATCCGGCGCGGCGTCAACATGACCTACATCGTCGAGAACAACGGCGTCTACGGCCTGACCAAGGGCCAGTTCTCGGCCACCGCCGACCGCGGCTCGAAGTCCAAGAAGGGCGTCACCAACACCGACAACGCCATCGACCTCGTTGCGATCGCGCTGCAGCTCGGCGCCACCTTCGTCGCGCGCAGCTTCTCCGGCGACAAGACCCAGTTGGTGCCGCTGATCGCGGCCGCGATCCGCCACAAGGGCGCCTCCTTCATCGACGTCATCAGCCCCTGCATCGCCTTCAACAACCACGCCGGCTCGACCAAGAGCTTCGACTACGTCCGCGAGCACAACGACGCCGTGAACCGCCTCGACGTTCTGGTCGGCCGCGATCCGATCGCGGTGGACTACGCGCCGGGCACGGTGCAAATGGTCGAGCAGCATGACGGCAGCAAGATCGCGCTGCGCAAGATCGACGCCGACTACGATCCGCATGACCGGCTGGGCGCCCAGACCTTCCTCGCGCGGCACGCCGCCAAGGGGCAGATCGTCACCGGTCTCCTTTATGTCGACCCCGACGCCGAAGATCTGCACGAGCATCTCAACACGGTCGAGACGCCGCTCAACACGCTCGAAGCGGACACGCTGTGCCCGGGGTCGGCCGTGCTGGACAAGATCAACGCCAGTCTGCGGTGATCATTTGCTCCGCGCCGAAGCCGGCGACCTGACGCGTATCGTGATCTTCTCCGACACGACCGGCGGTTCGAACGGATAGTGCTTGGCGTCGCCGAGCACCAGCTGCAGGGTGTGAGTCCCCGGCGCAAGGTCCAGCATGGTCTCGGTCTGCCCTGCTCCGAAATGCAGGTGCGACTTGTCCTGCGGGATCGGCTCCTTGGGATCGATGGGATCGTTGACGTCGACCAGCAGATGATGATGACCGGCATTCTGGTAATCGTCGCCGGCATGCGTCACGCCCATGTTGCGCAGGCCGAACCGGACCCAGAATCCACCGCGAACCTTCTGCCCATCGTGCGGCGTGATGAAATAGAGTTTTGCGTCCTTTGGGGCCGTCTTTCCCTGCGAGTAGGCTGCGCCCGGGTGCACTGCGATCGCAGTCGCCAGTGCGACACAATGAATGATCTTCATCAAATCCACTCCAGGACTTACGGACTGAGCGCGACGCGGAATCCATGCGTGGGGTAACGAACATTGGTATCGTAGCCATCGCGATTGGATGGCCTCACATATCTCGCATCGTTCTTCCACGAGCCCGAGCGCAGAACGTGCGAGCTGCAGTCCCCGCCACTCCATGCCGAGCCGTCAGTGGGCGCGCCCTGATAGGTCCTGTGCCAGCAGTCCTCGACCCACTGATCGATACCGCCACCCATGTCGTGGAGGCCGAACGGATTTGGCTTGAAGCTGCCGACCTTCGCCGGCTGTTCGGCCGCGAGGTCACCGCAATCCTTGCATCCGGCCATGCCTGGCTGGAGCTTGTCGCCCCACCAATATTTGCTCTTCGTGCCGCCACGCGCGGCGTATTCCCATTCGGCTTCGCTCGGAAGCCGGTAGGGCTTCTTGGTCGCCTGCGCGAGCCAGGTGGCATATTGCTGCGCGTCGGTCCAGCTCACATTGCTGACCGGCGCATCGTCTTTTCCCGTGGCGGTGAAGCCGCACGCCTTTGCAGCCGCGCATTCGTTCCATTCCTGCACGGTCACCGGATATTTGCCGATCGAGAACGGCTTGACCGTGACCTGGTGGACAGGACGTTCGGTCGGATCGTCATTGCTTCCCATCGCAAAGCTGCCGCCCCGAATGGGGATCATCTCGGGTTCTCGGACCGCCGTCACCGATGGAGCGGATGCCGGAGATGGTGAAGGCGATGCTGCGGGCGATGGCGTCGTTGTGGGCAACGGAGAAGCCGCGGGTGCAGCTTGAGGCGCCGGTACCGTCGGGCTCGGTAACGACGGAACGGATTGCGGCATCGGCGAAGCTGACGGCGCCGCGATCGGAGGAGCGGCAGCCTGTTGCCCCACCTGGCTGCGGTGCTGCACCAGCATGTACCAAAGCACGTAGCCGGCAATCACCAGCAATGCCATGATCAGAAGAAAGAGCAGGATGCTCTCGCGCCGGCCGCGCGTCCTGCCGACTGCGTCTGCGTCCGGCAGCACGCGATAGACCCGCACCGGATCGGTGATGTTCTTGACCTTGCGGTCCCCGAGCGATTCATAGCCGCATACGACCTTGTGCTTGATCTGCTCGTAGATCGCACCCGAGATATAAACCTGACCGGGCTCCGCGATGCCTTCGATGCGTGTGGCAATGTTGACGCCGTCGCCGTAGACATCGTCCGGCTCCACGATGACGTCGCCGAGATTGACGCCAATCCGGTATTCGAGCCGTGAATGCTTGGGAAGCGGGGCGTTGCGGCCGATGAGATTCTGCTGGATGACGATGCTGCATCGAACGGCCTCGACAGGACTGTCGAAGATTGCGATGAAGCCGTCGCCCGTCGTCTTCACCAGCGTGCCATGGTGCTCGACGATGCTGGGCTGGATGATATCCCGCTCGATCCGCTTGACGCGGACATGCGTGCCCTCCTCGTCGGCCTGCATGATGCGACTGTAGGAAGCGATGTCGCCGACAATGATCGCCGCGAGGCGACGAGGCATGGGGCCGTGTGGAGGCGGCCCGTCCTGATTTCCGGATCTGAAGTTGCGAATTTCGCCCATTGCGGGGGACTCCACAAACCTACAAAGGCAGCCCCAGCTTACGACCGCCAAAGGCGATCGTCTGTGAAGGCTATCACATTGATGAAATGGAGCAATGTCGAAGGACTCGCAGGGATCGAGTTCCGGAAGGCGAAGGCGTCGCACCGGTTGAACCTTCCTCGCCCTCCCGGTGACTAACGCCGTGCCTGGAACTATCCATCCCGCTCCGCGCTGCGACGATCATGTGCGACTTGCGAGTGTTGAACGCGTCGCACCTGGGCCGCGTCTAAGCCTACAGCTCAACTCCTGCGCTCGAGGCCATCATGAAGCTTTCTCTCCTGACTGCCCTCGCCGTTGCCGCACTCATCAGCGCGGCCCACGCGGAGGAGGCAGACGACATCCGCGAGGCCAGCAAGGCCGAGGCCGAGACCTTCAACACGCGGATGTATGCGGGCACCCCCGGCAACAAGGCCTATGCCTGTTTCGTCCGCCGCTACGATGCGGAGCATCTGGCGCGGCATCCGAAGCAGAAGGTCGCTTCGATGAAGCTGCTGATCTCGGCCGAACTGGACAGGGAAGACAAGGAGTTGCACAATTCCTTCCGCCTCGGCTTCAGGTACCGCCATCGCTCCGGCGATTTCGACTCCAGCGGTTCTTGTAACCACGCCGTATTCACCAAGGACGGCAACGAGGTTCGCCTCGGTTGCGGTGTCGATTGCGAGGGCGGTGGCATCGGCGTTGCACTGTCCAAAGACGACAAGTCGACGATCGTGCGGCTCGAACGGGTCCGCGTCTGGCAGAACAACAAGCCGGATGACGAGGCCGAGCAGTCGCTGGTCGGCGGTGCCGACGACAGGATTTTCCGCCTCGACCGCACCGACAACAGCGAGTGCGCTTCGCTGGTGACGGACCGCAAGGAACTCGCCGCGCTCCGCCACAAATGATGATATGTCTCCGGCGAATTCAGTCCAGTCGAGGGAGATCGCCATGAACCGCCGGAACATCTTGTGGAGCGCAATCTCGGCCCTGGGCGCGGCATTCGGTGCCTCCAGCGCGAAAGCCGCGACGGAAGCGGGCGCGGGCAACAGGCTGAAAGTGGTCTACCATCTCAGCGATGCCGAGAAGGTCAATTTCGTGCTCGGCAACATCCAGAACCACATCGACGGCGTCGGCGGTCCTGATCACGTCACGATCGCGCTGGTGATCCACGGGCCGGCGCTGAAGGCATTCCACTCGGCGCAGGCCAACCCCGACATCAGCAAACGCGTCGGCGAATTCTCCAAGGACGGCGTCGAGCTCGCCGCGTGCGGCAACACGATGAAGGCGCAGAACGTGACGCTCACCGAGCTGCTGCCGGGCTTCGTCAGCGCGGAAAAGGGCGGTGTGGTTCGTTTGGCTGAGCTGCAGTCGCAGGGGTATCTGTATCTGCGGCCGTAGGGGTGTGCTCGAGGCACTGCCATATCCCCGTCATTGCGAGCCACCGGGTCCGCGCAAGGCGCGGCCCGATGACAGGCTCCGCGAAGCAATCCAGAATCCCTCCACCGAGACAGTCTGGATTGCTTCGTCGCAAGGGCTCCTCGCAGTGACGGCGGAGAGATTTGCGCACGCAAGCGCCATATCCTCTTCGACGCCCTTGACTTATCCATAACTCCACGGTTATGAGTTAAATCATAACTCCCTGGTTATGGATCTTCATGTCCCTCGCCCCCGACCTCCTGTTCCGGACGCTCGCCGACCCCACAAGGCGGGCGATCTTCGAGCGGCTGTGCCGCGAGGGAGAGCAGACCGTCGGGGCACTGACCGTGAGATCTGGCGTTTCCCAGCCGGCGGTCTCAAAACATCTCGGCGCGTTGAAGCTGGCCGGCCTGGTGCGTGACCGCCATGAGGGGCGCCAGACCCATTATAGCGCGCAGCCCGGCGCGCTCGATCCGCTGCTCGACTGGACCAGCCAGATGACCGGGTTTTGGCAGAGGCGGCTCGACGCACTCGACGATCTCCTGAAGAGGATGGACCAATGACCGAAGCTTCGAGCGAAACGCGCTCCGTCGTCGTCGAACGCGAATTCGCCTTCCCGGCCGAGCGGCTCTGGCGCGCGCTGACGCAGCCGCATCTGATCGAGGAATGGCTGATGAAGAACGACTTCAAGCCGTCAGTCGGTCATCGTTTCAATCTTCGCGGCGAATGGGGCGGCGTGCTGGACTGCGAGGTGCTCACCATCGAGCCGCAGAAGACGCTCGCCTACACCTGGAATTTCTCGCATGAGGACGCCACGTTCGACCTCAAGAGTGTCGTCACCTTCACGCTGACTCCGACCGGCGCGGGCACTCACTTACGCGTCGAGCAGGCGGGCTTCAGCCCGACGCAGAAGCAGGCTTACGGCGGCGCGCATGCCGGCTGGAAGCAGTTCCTTGCCAAGCTGGACGAGGTGCTGGCGCGGGGTGACTAGCTCCGGCCGGCCGTATCCATTCCAATCATTTTCTAGAAGGAGACCCCAGTGAGCACGGACATGCGGATTCGTCAGATCCATCGCTGGCTGTCGATGGCTTTCACGCTCGCCGTCATCGCCAACATCGTCGCCATGACCATGCAGCTCCAGGCCGTCTGGATCGGTTTCCTGGCGCTGGTCCCGCTGATCCCGCTGCTGGCGACCGGGCTCTATCTGTTCGCGCTGCCCTATCTCGGCCGCCGCGGCAACGCGTGACACGAGGCGAGACGATGAAGAAGGCAGTAGCGGCGAAGAAGACCAGCACGAAAGACGCGACTGGGCCGTCGCCCTCCAAGCTGATCGACGGCAGGATCAAGGAGCTCGGCGACTGGCGCGGCGAAATGCTGACGCGGGTCCGCGGCCTGATCAAGCAGGCCGATCCTGAAGTCGTCGAGGAATGGAAATGGCGCGGCGTTCCCGTCTGGGAGCACGACGGCATCATCTGCACCGGCGAGACCTACAAGGAAGTGGTGAAGATGACCTTTGCCAAGGGCGCCGCGCTGGACGACCCGGCCGGCCTGTTCAATTCCAGCCTCGAGGGCAATGTCCGGCGCGCCATCGATATTCGCGAGGGCGAGAAGATCAACGAGAAGGCGTTGAAGGCGCTGATCCGCGCGGCGGTGGAGCTGAATACAAGCAAGAAGAAGCCGGCGAAGAAGCCGGTAAAGCGCTCGGCATAGAACAGCCGTAGTGCAGTGCCTTCCTTCTCCCCTTGTGGCAGAAGGTGGCGCGAAGCGCCGGATGAGGGGTCTCTATCGGCAGGGGAAGGTGTGGAAAGATACCCTTCACCGAAGTGAGCTTGTGTGTGCCGTCCTCCCTGCCCTCTCCCACAAGGGGCGAGGGCACATCAACGCGCATCTCGCCTTATTGCCGCGCAGACGACAGCCTCAAGCCACTGCCGCCGGGATCGGGCGCGGGCTCACGACGTATTCGCGCATGACCTTGTCGTTGGCATCGACCTCGATCAGCGCGACGTCGTAGGTCCAGAGATCGGCCAGGTGCTGCAGCACCCGCTTGGCGTCGGTCTCGTTGAGCTGCGAGCCCTTGATGACGTGGTGGTGCAGGATCAGCCGGCGGTCGCCGGAGAGATCGACGTCGACCACCTCTATATTGGCGTCGATGAAGCCGACATCGTGCTGCCGCGCCAGTTCGCGCCGCACGCGGCGGAAGCCGCGCTCGTCGTGGATGGCATCGACCCGGATGCCGGCGCGCTCTTCGGGATCGTCGTGCAGATGGAACATGCGGAAGTGCCGCATCAGCTTCGGGCTCAGGAACTGCGCGATGAAGCTCTCATCGCGGTAGTTGGCCCAGACATCGCGCAGCACGCCCATCACGTCGCCCTTGCCGGCGATGTCGGGGAACCATTCGCGGTCCTCGTCCTCCGGCTTGGTGACGATGCGCTCGATGTCCTGCATCACGGCAAAGCCGAGCGCATAGGGGTTGAATCCAGAGAAGCGCGGGTCGTCGAATTCGGGCTGGAACACCACATTGGTGTGCGATCCCAGGAATTCGAGGAAATTGCCGTCGGTGATGCGGCCCTGCTCATGCAGCTTGGTCATGATGCGATAGTGGACGTAGGTCGCCGTCCCCTCGTTCATGACCTTGGTCTGGCTCTGCGGGTAGAAATATTGCGCGATGTGTCGGACGATGCGCAGCAGCTCCCGTTGCCACGGCGCCAGCCGCGGCGCACTCTTCTCCAGGAAATAGAGCAGGTTTTCCTGCGGCAGGCCGAGCAGCTTGCGGCGGCGCTCGATGCTGAGCGCGGACCGGCTCTTGGCGGCGCCCTTAGGCACGGTGCGCCAGAGGTCGTTGAAGACCTCCTCCTCGTGCTGGCGGCGCCGCCCTGCCCGCTTCTCCTCGGCGCGCAAGTCCAGCTTCTTCTTGCCGGGATAGCGGTCGATGCCGTGCGACATCAGCGCATGTGCGGCATCGAGCGTGCGCTCGACCTCGACGCGACCGTAGCGCTCCTCGCATTGCATGACATACGTCTTGGCGAAGTCGAGATAATCCAGGATGCCGTCGGCGTCGGTCCACTGCTTGAACAGATAGTTGTTCTTGAAGAAGTGATTGTGGCCGAAAGCGGCGTGCGCGATCACCAGGGTCTGCATCGTCGCCGTGTTCTCCTCCATCAGATAGGAGATGCATGGCGAGGAGTTGATCACGATCTCATAGGCGAGCCCCATCAGGCCCTTGCGATAGGACGCCTCATGGAAGGCGAATTGCTTGCCGAACGACCAGTGCTTGTAGAACAGCGGCATGCCGACGGAGGAGTAGGCATCCAGCATCTGCTCGGCGGTGATGACCTCGATCTGGTTCGGATAGACGTCGAGCCCGAGATCTTTCGTCGCCACCACCTCGCACGCATCGGTGATGCGCTGCAAGGTGTGGAAATCCCAATCCGCGCCTTCGAACAATCGTTCCGTCATGGAGCGGCTTTCTCCTGGGCATTTTCGCGGCGCTGGAACAGATCGTGGAACACCGGAAAGATCTCGCTGCGTTCCGAGACCTTGCGCATCGAGAGCGGTGCGCCGCCGTTGCGCAGGCGATCGTAGAGGGTCCAGAGCGAGGAGTCGGAGAGATCGAAGGCGCTGCCGCCGGATTCCCCGACTTCGAGATAGGCAAAGAACTGGCAGACCGGCAGGATCTTGTCGGTCAGCAGGAGCCCTGTGAGCTCGCCGTCGGAATAGGAATTGTCGCCGTCGGAGGCCTGCGCGGCGTAGATGTTCCAGTCCGACGGATTGAAGCGCTCGCGGACGATCTCGTGCATCGCCTGCAGCGCGCTCGAGACCAGCGTGCCGCCCGAGGCCGGACCGTAGAAGAAGGTTTGCTCGTCGACCTCCTCGGCGCGGTCGGTGTGGCGGATGAAGACGATCTCGACGTGCTTGTAGCGGCGCTTCAGGAACACGTAGAGCAGCATGTAAAAGCGCTTGGCGAGATCCTTCATGTGCTCGGACATCGAGCCCGACACGTCCATCAGGCAGAACATCACCGCCTGCGCCACCGGCTTCGGCACCGTCTCGAAGCGGCGGTAGCGGATGTCGAGCGGATCGATGAAGGGAATGCGCTTGGACTTCGCCTTCAGCTTTTCGAGCTGGGCGAGAAGCACCTCACGCTCGTCCTCGTCGGTGCAGGCGGCAATCGCCGCTTCCAGTTCCTCGATCTCCTCCTTGCGGGGACGCTTGAGCGCGATGCGGCGCGCAAGCGCGAGCTTCACCGTCCGGCTCACCGAGATGTTGGCGGGCGAGCCCGACGTGGTGTAGCCGGCGCGCTGAATGCCCTCGCTCTCGGTCTGCGCGATCTTGCGCTTGGCAAGATCCGGCAGCTCGAGATCGTCGAGGAAAAGATCGACGAACTCATCGCGGGAGAGCACGAAGCGGAAGGCATCCTCGCTGTCGCCTTCGCCCGGGCCGGAATTCTTGGCGCTGCCCTGGCCGGAGCGCTGCAGATAGTCGCCCTCGATGAACTTTTTGTTCCCGGGCAGCACCATGTCGCGCGTTCCGCCTTCGCGGCGGAAGCGCGGCTCGTGCATGCCGTCGAGCGGGATCGTGACCTCACCACCCTCCAGGACGTCCTTGATGTCGCGTTCCTGCGAGGTCTTCTTGACGGCGCCCTGCACCAGGGATTTGGCCCGACGCAAGAACCGCTGGCGGTTCTCAAGACTCTTGCCGCCTGGATTCAGGCGCCTGTCAATAATGTGAATGGGCACTTTACCATCCGCCTCAACCGGCCTGCTTCACACGCATGTACCATTCGACGAGCCGGCGAACCTGACGCTCGGTGTAGCCACGCTCCACCATGCGTGCGACGAACTCGCCGTGCTTCTTCTCCGTCTCGCCGTCCTTCTTCGATCCGAAAGAAATGACCGGAAGCAGGTCCTCAACTTGCGAGAATATCCTCTTTTCGATCACGTCGCGAATCTTCTCGTAGGAGGTCCAGGTCGGATTTTTGCCACCGTTCTGGGCCCGTGACCGTAACGAGAATTTGACGACCTCGTTGCGGAAGTCCTTGGGGTTGGCAATGCCCGCCGGCTTTTCGATTTTGGTCAGCTCCTGGTTCAAAAGCTCGCGATCGAGCAGCTGGCCGGTGTCGGGATCCTTGAAGTCCTGGTCCTCGATCCAGGCATCGGCATAGTCGACGTAGCGGTCGAACAGATTCTGGCCGTAATCCGAGTAGGATTCCAGATAAGCCTTCTGGATCTCGTTGCCGATGAACTCGGCGTAGCGCGGCGCCAGATCTGCCTTGATGAATTCGAGGTAGCGCTTCTCGACTTCCTCGGGCAGCTGCTCGCGCTTGATCGACTGCTCCAGCGCGTACATCAGGTGGACGGCGTCGGCGGCGACTTCCTGCGGATCGTGGTTGAAGGTCGCGGCCAGGATCTTGAAGGCAAAGCGGGTGGAGACGCCGTCCATGCCCTCGTCGACACCGGCGGCATCGCGGTATTCCTGGACGCTGCGCGCCTTCGGATCGGATTCCTTCAGGCTTTCGCCGTCGTAGACCCGCATCTTGGCGAACACCGTGGAATTCTCGTGCTTGCGCAGGCGAGACATCACCGAGAACCGCGCCAGCGTCTCCAGCGTCGAGGGCGCGCAAGGCGCCGCCGCGAGTTCGGATCCCTGAATCAGTTTCTCGTAGATCTTCTGCTCCTCCGTGATCCGCAGGCAATAGGGCACCTTGATCACGCAGATGCGGTCGATGAAGGCCTCGTTGTTCTTGTTGGCCTTGAAGCTCGACCACTCCGCCTCGTTGGAGTGCGCGAGGATGACGCCGGTGAACGGGATCGCGCCGATGTTTTCGGTGCCGATATAGTTGCCTTCCTGCGTCGCGGTCAGCAGCGGGTGCAGCATCTTGATCGGCGCCTTGAACATCTCGACGAACTCGAGCACGCCCTGGTTGGCGCGGTTGAGGCCGCCGGAATAGCTGTAGGCGTCGGGGTCGTTCTGCGCGTAGGTCTCGAGCTTGCGGATATCGACCTTGCCGACCAGCGAGGAGATGTCCTGGTTGTTCTCGTCACCGGGCTCGGTCTTGGAGATCGCAATCTGGCGCAGCCGCGACGGCTGGATTTTTGCGACACGAAACTGGGAGATATCGCCGCCGAAGGCTTCCAGCCGCTTATAGCACCAGGGGCTCATCAGGCCGGTGAGACGACGGCGCGGAATGCCGTATTTCTCTTCCAGCATCGGCCCGAGATGATCGGGATCGAACAGGCTGAGCGGGCTCTCGAACACGGGCGAGAGTTCATCGCCGGCCTTGAGCACGTAGATCGGATGCACTTCCATCAGCGACTTCAGCCGCTCGGCGAGCGAGGATTTGCCGCCGCCGACCGGGCCGAGCAGATAGAGGATCTGCTTGCGCTCTTCGAGACCTTGCGCCGCATGCCGGAAGAAACCGACGATGCGCTCGATCGTTTCTTCCATGCCGTAGAACCCGGCGAAGGCCGGATAGGTACGGATCGTACGGTTCAAAAAAATACGGCCAAGGCGGGTATCCTTGGCCGTGTCAATCGTCTGGGGGTCACCGATCGCTGCTAGTAGTCGTTCGGCCGCGTTCGCGTATTTCATGGGATCGCTTCGACACGATTCCAGATATTCCGCCATCGACATGTCGTGCTGGCTTCTCGCCTCGAACGACCGAGCGAAAGCGTTGAATAGAGAATCGTTGTACATGATCCCTCTCCGCGTGAGTTCCGCTACAAGCTGAAACGAAAGCAGTTACCGGACCGTTCCTCAGGCCATTTCGAATCAGCGTGAGCACATGACGATCATTGGACACCCGGGTGCAGACACGACGCAACGCACAACGTAGGCACTCGTTGAGTTACGAACAGGCACCTGCCCGTAATTTGTGCGAATCTCTATCTATATTGGCTCATTTCCAGAAAATGTCACTTGGTCGCAACATCCGGGCGTTACCGGGGATGAGACCATCCGGCGTTGCAGCATAGCGAGCTGCGAGCGGCGATCTTATGACGCTTGTACGGCGAAGCCTTGAGCGCCGCCTTGGTTGCCGCGTTCATCTTCCTGCTGCAATGCGGCGCGCGGAGTGCTGGCAGCGTGACGGTCGCGGCAAGCGCGCAGCAATGTGTCAAAATCGGTCGCCAGGCCGTCCGACGGGATGACGATGCGATCGTTTCGCGCGCAACGGGCCAGATCGCGGATGCCGCAGAGCTGCTGCTGCAAGGCCGGCGTCGGCGTCAGCACGATCATCTTATGGCCGCGGCTTTCCTCAGCCGAAATCTCTGCAATCGAATCCCACGGCAGAAATTCATTACCGATGCGGAGATCGCGGATGCCGTAGGGGGTGACGACCACCACCGCCCCCCGTTCGGCCGGCAGCATCCAGATCAGCCGGCAGGTCACCAGGCCGAACAGCGCGACGCCGGCATAGCCGAGCGTCGTGTCGTAGTCGCCCAAACCGTCCCACAAGTCGAAGGCGAGGCTCGCGCTGAGCAGGGTCATCGCAAAGCCTGCCGCGACCAGCAGCCGCAACTGCGTCGCGCATCGCCTGATTTCGAGATCGCGGGACGCGTCGATGGTCATGGCCGATTGCTGGCTGTCGCCGACAGCAAATGCCAGACCTTCAGGATGGGCGTGCATGCATTTCCCCAGCATGGCCATTCGCGGCCGAGCCACGATGCACCAGACGGACCGGAATCCGCTGATGGCACTCCACGCAGCCACTGGCTGACGACGAAGCGGCCGGAGTTACGCAACCAGACCCGGCCGAACCTTCGGCCAACGACTTTTTACGCAACAACCGCTACTGCCGCCCGGATCGCCATGATCGCGACGGAGTTACACTGGAGGGTATGACGCCTGTACCCTTGATTGGTTCCCTCCCGGGAGCATGTAAGCTAGAGGATAGCGCGTCAGGACCGGCGCGGAAACCCCTCGCCCGCAGGCTTGGAGATAAATAAGCATCATGAATCCCGTCAAAGAACTGGAAAAGCACGGACAAGCCGTCTGGCTGGACTTCCTGGCCCGCGGCTTCATCGCCAAGGGCGACCTGAAGCGGCTGATCGAGACCGACGGCGTCAAGGGCGTCACCTCCAACCCCTCGATCTTCGAGAAGGCGATCGGCAGCTCGGACGAATATGACGCCCCGATCGGCAAGGCGCTGAAGCGCGGCGACCGGACCGTGGCCGATTTGTTCGAGGCCGTCGCGATCGAGGACATCCAGAACGCGGCCGACGTGCTGCGCCCGGTCTATGACCGCCTCAAGGGCGGCGACGGCTATGTCAGCCTGGAGGTCTCGCCCTATCTCGCCATGGATACATCAGGCACGGTCACTGAGGCTCGCCGGCTCTGGAAGGATGTTGGTCGCAAGAACCTGATGGTGAAGGTGCCGGCGACGCCGGAAGGCCTGCCGGCGATCGAGCAGCTGATCGGCGACGGCATCAGCATCAACATCACGCTGCTGTTCTCCAAGGCGGTCTACCTGGAGGTCGCCGAAGCCTACATCGCCGGGCTCGAGAAATACGTGGCAGGCGGCGGCGACCCCTCGCATGTCGCGAGCGTGGCCAGCTTCTTCGTCAGCCGTATCGACAGCGTGGTCGACAAGCAGCTCGACGACAAGATCGCCCGCGCCAACGACCCATCCGAGAAGGAGCGGCTCGCCGCGCTCAAGGGCAAGATCGCGATCGCCAATGCCAAGGTCGCCTACCAGGACTACAAGCGCCTGTTCTCGGGTCCCCGCTGGGACAAGCTCGCCGCCAAGGGCGCCAAGCCGCAGCGGATGCTGTGGGCCTCCACCGGCACCAAGAACAAGGATTACAGCGACGTCCTCTATGTCGAAGAATTGATCGGCCCCGACACCATCAACACCGTGCCGCCGGCAACGCTGGATGCATTCCGCGACCACGGCAAGCCGCGCGACAGCCTGGAGGAGAACGTCGACGACGCCTACCGCGTGCTGGAAGAGCTTGAGCGCTCGGGCGTCTCGCTCGATGCCATCACCGAGGAGCTCGTCAAGGACGGCGTCAAGCTGTTCGCGGACGCCGCCGACAAGCTCTACGGCGCCGTCGCCCACAAGCGCGCCACGGTGCTTGGGCCCGCGCTCGACCGCCAGCTTCTTTCGCTCGGCGACGGGCTCGGCAAGGCCGTGGTGAAGAGCACGGAGGAATGGCGTGCCTCCGCCAAGATCCGCAGGCTGTGGCAGCGCGACAAGTCGGTCTGGACCGGCACGGACGAGGACAAATGGCTCGGCTGGCTCGACAGCGCGGCCAAGGCCGACGTCGCCGATTACGAGGACTATGCCGGCCGCGTGAAGGGGCAAAAGTTCTCTGACGCCGTCGTGCTCGGCATGGGCGGATCGAGCCTCGGGCCGGAGGTGCTGGCCGAGACGTTCGGGAAAAAGCCCGGCTTCCCGAAGCTGCATGTGCTTGATTCCACCGACCCGGCGCAAGTGCGGGCGATGGAGGCCCGGATCGACATCGCCAACACCGTGTTCATCGTCTCCAGCAAGTCCGGCGGCACCACCGAGCCGAACGCGATGAAGGACTATTTCCATGAGCGCGTTGCGCAAGCGCTTGGCCCGAAGGCCAAGACCGGCTTCCGCTTCATCGCGGTGACCGATCCCGGCTCATCGCTGGAGAAGGCCGCCAAGAAGCTGAACTACGCCCGCATCTTCCATGGCGAGCCCTCGATCGGCGGACGCTATTCCGTGCTGTCGCCGTTCGGCCTCGTGCCGGCGGCGACCGCCGGCATCGACGTCAAGACCTTCGTCAAGCATGCGCTCGCCATGGCGCGCTCCTGCGGACCTGACGTGCCGCCGAGCGAGAACCCCGGCGTGCAGCTCGGCCTTGCCATCGGCCTCGCCGGCCTCGAAGGCCGCGATAAGGTGACGATCCTGTCGTCGAAGAAGATCGCCGATTTCGGCGCCTGGGCCGAGCAGCTCATCGCGGAATCGACCGGCAAGGAGGGCAAGGGCCTGATCCCGATCGAGGGCGAGCCGCTTGGCGATCCTTCCGTCTACGGCAACGACCGGTTCTTTATCGACATCCGCATCGAAGGCGAAGCGGACGCCGCCCATGACTCCAAGCTTGCCGCGATCGAAGCGGCCGGGCATCCCGTCGTACGCATCGTGATGAAGTCGATCGACCATCTCGGCCAGGAGTTCTTCCGCTTCGAGATGGCGACCGCTGTGGCGGGCTCGATCCTCGGCATCAACCCGTTCGACCAGCCGGACGTGGAAGCCGCCAAGATCAAGACCCGCGAGCTCACGGCATCGTTCGAGAAGACCGGCGCCTTGCCGGAAGAGCAGCCGGTGGTCAGCACCGATGAGGCCGATCTCTACACCGACGAGGTCAACGCCACCGCGCTGCGCGCCGCCGGCGCCAACGGCGACCTCACCTCGTGGCTCAAGGCGCATCTGTCGCGCTCCGGCGACGGCGATTACGTCGCCCTGCTCGGCTATATCGCGCGGGACAAGGTGACCATCGACGCGCTCCAGGCCATGCGGCTCGAAGTCCGTGAGAAGCGGCAGGTCGCAACCTGTGCCGAATTCGGACCGCGCTTCCTGCACTCCACGGGGCAGGCCTATAAGGGCGGGCCCGACAGCGGCGTGTTCCTCCAGATCACCGCTGACGATGCCAAGGACCTGGCGGTGCCGGGCCAGAAGGCCAGCTTTGGCGTGATCAAGGCGGCGCAGGCACGCGGCGATTTCGACGTGCTCACCGAACGCGGCCGGCGCGCGCTGCGCGTCCACCTCAAGGGCGGGCTCAAGAAGGGCCTTGCGGCACTCAATGCGGCACTCAACGACGCGCTGAACTAAAGGAATATCGCAGATGCAACTCGGCATGATCGGCCTCGGTCGAATGGGCGGCAACATCGTTCGCCGCCTGATGCGCCAGGGACATTCGACCGTGGTCTATGACAAGGACGCCAAGGCCGTAGCTAGCCTCGCCGCGGACGGTGCGGTCGGCTCCTCAACGCTCGAAGACTTCATCTCGAAGCTCGAGCGGCCGCGCACGGCCTGGGTGATGCTGCCTGCGGGGCACATCACCGAGACGACGATCGACACCATCGCGGGCGTGATGCAGGCGGGCGACGTCATCATCGATGGCGGCAACACCTTCTGGCAGGACGATGTCCGCCGCGGCAAGGCGCTGAAGGAACGCGGCATCCACTATGTCGACGTCGGCACGTCGGGCGGCGTCTGGGGCCTCGACCGCGGCTATTGCATGATGATCGGGGGCGAGAAGCAGGTGGTCGACCGGCTCGATCCGATCTTCGCCGCGCTGGCGCCCGGCGCCGGCGACATTCCACGCACGGAAGGACGCGAGGGCCGCGATCCCCGCATCGAGCAGGGCTACATCCATGCCGGCCCGGTCGGCGCCGGCCACTTCGTCAAGATGATCCACAACGGCATCGAATACGGCCTGATGCAGGCCTATGCCGAAGGTTTCGACATCCTCAAGAACGCCAACATCGAAGCGCTTCCTGCCGATCATCGTTACGATTTCGATCTCGCCGACATCGCTGAAGTGTGGCGGCGCGGCAGCGTGATCCCGTCCTGGCTGCTCGACCTCACCTCGACGGCCCTCGCCGACAGTCCGGCGCTCACGGAATATTCCGGCTTCGTGGAAGATTCCGGCGAAGGACGCTGGACCGTGAATGCGGCGATCGACGAGGCTGTGCCGGCCGAAGTCTTGACCGCGGCGCTCTACACACGTTTCCGTTCCCGCCAGGAACACACCTTCGCCGAAAAAATTCTCTCCGCGATGCGCGCAGGTTTTGGCGGCCACAAGGAGCCGAAGCAGCTGGGCGCGGCGAAGCCCAAATAAGAGCTCAGTAAGCGTACCCAAGCGAAGGCCGACAATTCGTGACAAAAGACCCGCAAGTAAAGCGCAAGCCGGAAAATTGCGCCTTCGTCATCTTTGGCGTGACCGGCGACCTCACCCATCGCCTGGTGATGCCATCGCTCTACAATCTGGCGGCCGAGCATCTGTTGCCGGAAAAGTTCTGCGTCGTCGGCGTGGCCCGCAGAGGGCAGTCAGATGACGAGCTGCGCAACAGCCTATTGAAGGGACTGCGCCAGTTCGCGACCCGTCCCGTGGACGACGACATCGCAAAGAAGCTGCTGGAATGCGTGACCTTCGTCGAGGCCGATCCGAAGGACCCGCCGTCGTTCGATCGCCTGCGCGAGCACCTGGATTCGCTGGAATGCGCGCAGGACACCGGCGGCAACCGGCTGTTCTATCTGGCAACGCCGCCCACTGCGTTCGCACCGACGGCGCGCGAGCTCGGCCGCACCGGCATGATGAAGGAGAACGGCGCCTGGCGGCGGCTGGTGATCGAAAAGCCGTTCGGGACCGACCTCGCCTCGGCCAAGGCGCTGAACGCCGAGTTGCTGAAGATCATGGACGAGCACCAGATCTACCGGATCGATCATTATCTCGGCAAGGAGACCGTGCAGAACATCCTGGTGCTGCGCTTTGCCAACGGCATGTTCGAGCCGATTTGGAATCGCAACCACATCGACCACATCCAGATCACGGTGGAGGAGAAGCTCGGCGTCGGCCATCGCGGCGGCTTCTACGATGCCACCGGCGCGCTGCGCGACATGGTGCCGAACCATCTGTTCCAGCTGATGTCGCTGGTGGCGATGGAGCCGCCGGCAAGATTCGACGCCCATTCCGTGCGCTCCGAGAAGGCCGAGGTGCTCACGTCGATCCAGCAGCCGAGCCGGGAGGAGGCGCTGAAGAACTCGGTCCGCGCGCAATATCTCGCAGGCCGCGTCGGCGATGACGATATCCCGGACTATCGCAAGACCGAGGACGTCAAGCCCGGCAGCGGCACCGAGACCTTTGTTGCGCTGAAGCTGATGATCGACAATTGGCGCTGGGCCGGCGTGCCGTTCTATTTGCGCACCGGCAAGGCGCTGGGCCACAAGCGCACCGAGGTCGCGATCAAGTTCAAGCAGGCGCCGCTGTCGATGTTCTCAGGCACGACCGTCGATCGCCTGTCGCAGAATTTTCTGACCATCGGCATCGCGCCGACCGAGACCATCGAGCTTCAGTTCAACGCCAAGATTCCGGGACCGAGCGTCACCATCGACGGCGTCGAGATGAAATTCCGCTACGGCGATTATTTCCGGGCCGATCCCTCGACCGGCTACGAGACGCTGATCTACGACTGCATGATCGGCGACAACATCCTCTTCCAGCGCGCCGACGGCATCGAGGCCGGATGGCAGGCAGTGCAGCCGTTCCTGGACGCCTGGAAAAGCGCGGGCACCAACGGCATCGAGACCTATGAAGCCGGCAGCGACGGCCCGGCCTGCGCCGACGAGCTGCTCCGGCGCGACGGGCGAAGCTGGCGGAAATTTTCGTGATGGCGGCGGCCGGACTGCCGGAGCTGATCGTCGCGGCCGACGCCGGGGCGCTGGCCCAGGCCGCAGCCGAGCGGGTGATGGCGCGGATCACGGCCAACCCCTCCCGCATCGCGATCTGCCTCACCGGCGGCTCCAGCCCGAAGAAGCTCTATCAATTGCTCGGCAGCGACCCCTGGCGCGGCAAGATCCCGTGGAACCGCGTGCACTGGTTCATCGGCGACGAACGCTTCGTGCCCGAGAGCGATCCCCTCAACAACATGGCGGTCGCGCGCGCCACCTTTCTCGACCGCAATGCGCCGTCCGGCCATATCCACCCGATCCCGACCACGGCTGACAATCCGGACCGAAGCGCCGAGGCCTATGCGCGCGAGCTGCAGGCCTTCTACGGGTCTGAAAGCCTCGATCCGGCCCGGCCGTTGTTCGACCTGGTCCTGATGGGCGCCGGCCCTGACGGCCACACCGCCTCGCTCTTCCCGGGCTTCCCCGAAATCGAGGAGACCGAACGCTGGGTCGTCGGGGTGCCCAAGGCCAATGTCGCGCCTTTCGTGCCGCGGGTCTCGCTCACTTTGCCCGCTTTGGCGTCTTGCCACGAAATGCTGTTCGAGATTGCCGGGCATGACAAGCAGCCGATCTTGACGCGCCTCGTCAATGGCGAGACTCTGCCGGCGTTGCGCGCGCGCTCGAATGGTGAGACCGTCTGGCTGGTCGACAGGGCCGCGCTTCCGGAGGGAATTCGTGGCGGGCGTTGAAGCACCTTGTGCATTGATCGTGATGGGCGTGTCGGGTTCGGGCAAGAGCACGGTTGCGGAAGCGCTTGGCGAGCGGCTCGGCTGGCGCTTCGAGGACGGTGACAGCTTTCATCCCGCCAGCAACGTCGAGAAGATGCGGGCCGGCCATCCCCTCACCGACGAGGACCGCTGGCCCTGGCTCAACGCCATCGCCGACGAAATCGCACAGGTTTGCGACAAGGGCGGGCATATCATCATCGCCTGCTCGGCGCTGAAGCACACCTATCGCGACGTGCTGCTGCGTGGACGCGACGACGTCCGCTTCGTGTTCCTGAAGGGAACCAAGGAGCTGATCGCCGAGCGGCTCGCGCAGCGCAAGGGTCATTTCATGCCGCCTGGGCTACTGACGAGCCAGTTCGACACGCTGGAGCCGCCGGAGGCGGGCGAGCACGTCATTACCGTCTCGATCGACGAATCCGTCGAAGCGATCGTGGACGGCGTGGTGCGGCAGCTGAAACTGGGTACTGCGAAACGCTGAGGCAAAACCGTTAGGTTCCTGTCATGACACAAATATCACTCGTGGTGTCCGACGTCGACGGCACGCTGCTGACCAAGGACAAGACGCTGACGGAACGCGCGAGGAGTGCGGTGCAGCGGCTGCACAAGGCCGGCATCGGCTTCACCATCACCTCCAGCCGTCCCGCCCTCGGCATGCGCTTCCTGATCGAGCCGCTGGCGCTCTGGCTGCCGGTCGGCCCGTTCAACGGATCCTCGATCGTCGATCCGGAGATGCGGCCGGTCGAGCAGCACCTAATCCCGGCCAGCGCGGCCGAGCGGTCCTTGCAGATCCTCCGCAAGTTCGGCGCCGACATCTGGCTGTTCACCACCGACAAGTGGCTGATCGACAACCCCAGCGGCAAATATGTCGCACACGAGCAGCATACGATCCGCTCCGATCCCACCATCGTGACGGACTTTTCGTCTTACCTGTCGAGCGCCTGCAAGATCGTCGGCGCCAGCGCCGACGCCGCCGGGCTCGAGGCTTGCGAGAAAGCGATGCAGGAGGCGCTCGGCAGCGAGGCCACCGCGGTGCGCTCGCAGGCCTATTATCTCGACATCACCCCGCCGGGCTTCAACAAGGGCACGTTCGTCGAGGCAATGGCCAGGCGCCTGGGCATTGCGACCGGCGCCGTCGCCACCATCGGCGACATGCAGAACGACCTTGCGATGTTCGCCGTCAGCGGCATCTCGATCGCCATGGGCAACGCCACCGACAACGTCAAGGACCAGGCGACGCACGTCACTGCGACCAATGAGCAGGATGGTTTTGCGGAGGCCATGGAGATGATCTTGAAGCGGAATGGGGTGGGTTGAGCGATCGGCCTAGTGTGCGATCTTGGGAATTGAACATCTCACTCTTCTGGATGATGGCGCGCAGCTATTCCGGCGGGCGCTGACCTCAGATGCGGTGAGCCAGCTCAAGGCAATCCTGTCCCGTCTGCCGCCTGACCACGCGGGCCTGAGACTAAGAGGCGTCGAAGGCCTCGCGCCCTTCCTGGCCACGAGCGGAGATATCGGAAGCTGTGCCGCGTCGGCGCTTGGAGAAGCCTGCCGCCCGGTCAGGGCCATCCTGTTTGACAAGACAGCTGCGACGAACTGGGCGTTGGGCTGGCATCAAGATCGCACGGTCGCCGTGAAAGCGCGCGTACCGGTCGACGGATTCCAAACATGGAGCGTCAAGAGCGGCATGCAACATGTCGAGCCGCCCTTCGCATTGCTATCGGGTATGGTAACTTTGCGAGTTCATATTGATCCTGTCCCGGCAAGCAATGCGCCGCTTCTGATCGCGCCCGGATCGCATAAGCTTGGGCGGATTGCCGAGGAGGACGTAAAGGACGTCGTCCGGCATTGTGGCACCATCGCGTGTGTGGCCGAGGCAGGCGATATCTGGCTCTACGCGACGCCGATTCTCCATGCATCGGACGCGGCGACCACTCCGATGCATCGCCGCGTCCTGCAAGTGGACTTTGCCATAGGCGAGCTTGCGGGCGGCCTGGAGTGGCTCGGGGTCTAGAGGCAAGCGGCTACGACTACTTCGACCGCTGCACCGCCGGCTTCTCGCTCTCCTGTCTTGCCGCCGACAGATTATGCGCGGTGTTGATCAGCGCGATGTGCGTCAGCGCCTGCGGAAAGTTGCCGGTCTGGCGCCGAGCGTCGGAATCATATTCCTCCGCCAGCAAGCCGACATCGTTCGCGATGCCCACGACGCGATCGAGCAAGACCTGCGCCTTGTCGAGATCGCCGGCGAGCACATGGGCATCGGCGAGCCACAAGCTGCAGGCCAGGAACGCGCCTTCGAGCGGCGGCTGCCCCGCAGGCAGCTCGCGTGGATCGTGCCGCAGCACGAAGCCGTCGCGCATCAGGCATGTCTCGACCGCGGCGATGGTGCCGCGGATGCGCGGATCCGACGGCGGCAGAAAGCCGACGGCCGGCAGCAGCAGCACGCTGGCGTCGAGCAATTTCGAGCCGTAGGATTCGACGAAGGCATTTTCCTCCACGTCGAACCCCCGGTTGCAGACGTCGCGATGAATGGCCTCGCGCAAGGTGCGCCAGTGCAGAAGCGGCGCCTTGAAGCCGAAGGTCTCGGCGCTCTTGATGCCGCGATCGAACGCGACCCAGGTCATCACCTTGGAGAAGACGTAGTGCCTGGGCTGGCCGCGCCGCTCCCAGATGCCGTGATCGGGCTGGTCCCAGACTTCGGCCAGATGATTGAGCACGGCACATTCCAGCGACCATGTCGTTTCATCATCGAGCTTGAGCTTGGCCATGCGCGACTGGTGGAAGGCGTCGATCAGCTCGCCGTAGACGTCGAGCTGGAGCTGCGCATGTGCGGCATTGCCGACGCGCACCGGCTTGGCGCCCTCATAGCCGTCGAGCCAGCCCGCCTCCCATTCCAAGAGCCGCCGCTGGCCCCAGATGCCGTACATGATCTGCATGTTCGCCGGCGAGCCGGCGGCGGCGCGCAGCAGCCAATTGTGCCAGGCCAGCGCTTCCTCGGTGTATCCCGAGTTCATCAGCGCCAGCAGCGTGAAGGTGGCATCGCGCAGCCAGCAGAAGCGATAGTCCCAGTTCCTGCTGCCCCCGAGCTTTTCCGGCAGCGAGGTGGTGGGTGCCGCGACGATGCCGCCGGTCGGTGCGAAGGTCAGCGCCTTCAGCGTGATCAGCGAGCGCATGACGAGGTCTTGATAGTCGCCGTCGCGGGTGCAATGGCCGCACCAATCCTGCCAAAACTTTTCGGTGTCCTGAAGTGCGATCTCCGGATCGATCGGCGCGGGCGGCTCCAGATGCGAGGGGCCGTAGGTCAGCACGAAGGGTACCGTCTCGCCGGCCTTCACCTCAAAATCGGCAACCGTGGTCAGATCCTCGCCGCGAGTCTCGACAGGCGTGCGCAGCACGGTCATATCCTGGCCGGCGATGGCCATCAGCGAATGGTCGATCCGCCGCACCCAGGGGATATCGGCACCGAAGCCGAAGCGGATGACGAGCTCCATCCGCATCTTCACCGCGCCGCTGACGCCGCGGACCAGCCGCACGATGTCGGACGCCTTGCCGCGCGGCGGCATGAAATCGATCAGCGCGACGGCGCCGCTGTTCGTCTCGAAACGCGTTTCGAGGATGAGAGTGTTGCCCAGATAGCGGCGTGAGATGCTGGTGACGTCCTCGGCCGGCGTAACCAGCCAGCGGCCGTTCTTATCGCTGCCGAGGATCGCTGCAAAGCAGGCATCGGAATCGAAGGCGGGCCAGCACAGCCAGTCGATCGAGCCGTTGCGCCCGACCAGCGCCGCGGTCTCGCAATCACCGATCAGCGCATAGTCCTCGATCCTCTGAGACAATGTCGTGCGAGCCTTGAAAGAGCCCTTGTAACCCTCGCGCGTCAACTCCCGCCATTCAGCGAACGTTCCCGCGTCGCGGCTCGCAAGGCCGTGAGGTCGACCTTCGAGGCGATCTTGTCGAGCGCAACGGGAAGGCGCTGACGCCAGTTCGGATGTTCGTCGATCGTGCCGGGAATGTTGGGCTGGTCGATCACTCCGAGCAGATCCTCCATGGAGACCGCGAGCAGCCGCGACGGCGTGCGCGACAGGAAGGCCAGCACCGAATAGAGGTCGTTAGCACGAATGCCGTTCTGGCGCAGGATCTCGTCGAGCCTGCCGAGCGCATCCCAGCGCGCCTGGTCGTTCTCGCCAGGATCGAGCCCGAGCGAGCGCTTCATCTTGAGGTCGCCGAAGGAGCGCCAGCCGGCATAGGTCGACAAATCATGGGTGTTTAGCGTGACCAGCGCGTTGGGCCGGTAATGGTCGACGTTGCGGAAATGGCCGGCATCGTCGCGCTCGAACATCATGACCAGATAGGACCAGATGCCGAAATCCTGCATGGTCTCGCGAAAACCTTCCGGCACAGTGCCGAGGTCCTCGCCGATCACGATGCATTTGTGGGCCGCGCTCTCGCGCGCCACGGCGCCAAGCAGCGCCTCGAACGGCATCTGCACATAGGCGCCGTTATCCGGCTTGAAGCCGCGCGGCACGAGATAAAGCCGCTTCAGGCCCAGCACGTGATCAAGCCTGATGGCGCCGGCATGGCGCATCGAGGCCGCCAGCATGTCGGCGAACGGCACGAAGGATTGCGCTTCCAGGCCGCCGGCGTTGAAGCCGGCAAGGCCCCAGTCCTGGCCGATGGTGTTGAGCACGTCGGGCGGCGCGCCGACGGCGAGATGACGGGAGATCGCCATCTGCTCGTTCCACGCATCGAAGCCGTTGGACTGCACGCCGACGGCGACGTCGAGATAGAGCCCGACGCGCATGCCGAGCTGGCCGGCCAGCTCCTTGGCCGCATGCAGCTGGCTATCTGCGGTCCATTGCGCGAATTCGACGAACTCGACCTCGCGCTTGTCAGGCCCATTGCGCAAGCCGGCGCATTTCGCCTCATCCGGTTGCTGCCATTCGACCGGCCATTCCCACCATGGCGCGGTGAAACGATGGCGCAGCACCTCGAAGCAGGCGAAGCGGGACAATAGCGGCGCGCGGGCGGCGCGGAAGGCGTCGAACGCCTTGCGGCGCGCCGCGCTTGCCGTCGTCACGAAGCTGTCAAAGGCGGCGCGCAGGCCCAGCCATTTCAACGCCGCCATGTCGGCATAGGGGACGCGATCGCCCTGGCGCAGACGGGCGGCGGTCGCGGCGGCGTCGGGGACGAGGTCTGCGGAGAATTCAGGAATGGCCTCGACGTCGATATAGAGCGGGTTGAGGAACAGCCGGCTGTTCGGCGAATAGGGGCTGCAATCGGCCGGGTGGTCGTCGAACAGGACATGCAGCGGATTGAGCCCGACGCCATCGGCCCCGAGCTGCTTTGCGAGCCGGACGAGATCGGCAAGATCGGTGAAATCGCCGATGCCCCAATTGCGGTCCGAACGGACGCTGTAGAGCTGCACGGCAAGCAGCCAGCCGCGGTCGAAATCGCCGCCGAAGGCGCGCTCGGGCGCCACGATCATCGGCACCTCTTCCGTCACACCTTCGGCATCCGTCAGTGTCAACCGGTGGTAGCCGAGCGGCAGGCCGGCAGGCCAGGCGATCACGGGCTCGCGAGCCTCGCCCTCGGCGATCACCTCCGCCTTTGCGGTCAATTTCCACTTCAGCGGCGGCGCGCCGATCGTCGCCAATTCGGTGCGCGGGTGCCCTAAGGCGCGGACCACGACCGGCCCGCTGACGAAGCGGTAAACCCGCTTCTCCGGCAGGGCGTCGAGGATGGATTTGAGGGCCACGGGATCGGTGACCCGCAGCTTTCCGAGGGCGTCGATGAATTCGGATTGAACGCCCTTGATGCGGGCTTGAGCTAAAAGATCCATTCGGCACGCAGCTTGCAGGCCACCCTTTTGCCGGGGGCATCAATTTTAACGAGACGGTGGAAGACGTTAGTCAGCCCTAACTCGCAGACCGCGCTACCCGTTCCCGAGGGAACTAATGACACACAACCGGCTTTCTATATAGGTACCAAGCGTAGGTTCCCGACAAGGGAAACGGGCTCCTGCTTTCTTGTCAATGGCATCACCGTGAACAAGACAATTCAAACTGTCGAAAGTGCCGCAGCCGGCAGCGCTTTCCTGATCGAGGACGTCTATCCCGCAATCGACGCCGGCCGCTTCGCCGTGAAGCGGATCGCGGGTGAGCGCATGGAGGTGTGGGCCGATGTCTACCGCGATGGCGACGCCGTGGTCGGGGCCGCGCTGATCTGGCGCCGCGAACAGGACCGCGACTGGAAGCGCGAGCCGATGGACCATCGGGGCAATGACCGCTGGTCCGGCGGATTCACACCCGTTGAGCCCGGCCAATATATCTACGCGATCGAGGCCTGGACCGACGAGTTCGCCACCTGGTCGCACGGGGTCGCGCGCAAGCAGCGAATGGGTGCCGATGTCAGCCTCGATGCGATCGAGGGGGCCGGGCTCCTGACCAAGGCGCATGGCGCGCGACAGGACGCGGCGGCGGTCATCGTCAGACAGTGCGAGGATTATCTTCAGACTGGCGACGTCGCCTCGCTGCTTGCGGCCGAGCTCGGCAATGCCATGGCAGAGAGCCAGTCCCGGCCGGACCTGACCCGCTCGCAGCCTTTCCCGCTGACTGTCGACCGCGACAAGGCGCGCTTCGGCGCCTGGTATCAGATGATGCCGCGCAGCCAGAGCCAGGTCGCCGGCCAGCACGGCACGCTGCGCGACTGCATCGCCCGCGTGCCTGATATCGCCGCGATGGGTTTTGACGTGCTCTATTTCACGCCGATCCACCCGATCGGCCGTCGCCGCCGCAAGGGCCGCAACAATGCGCCGGTGGCAACCGAAGGCGAGCCCGGCTCGCCCTACGCGATCGGAGCCGCTGAGGGCGGCCACGATGCGCTGCATCCCGAGCTCGGCACCATCGAGGATTTCCGCGCACTGGTCGCGACCTGCCTGGAATACGGCCTCGAGCTCGCGCTCGATTTCGTCGTGCAATGCTCGCCCGACCATCCCTGGCTGACGCAGCATCCGGAATGGTTCAAATGGCGGCCGGATCGCTCGGTGCGGACCGCGGATGGACCCTATTCGGACATCGTGATCCCCGATTTCAACTCCGTCGACAGGGCCGGGCTGTGGAATGGGTTTCGCGACGCCATGCTGTTCTGGATCGACCAAGGCGTCACCATCTTCGCCATCGACAACCACGACACCGCGCCGCTTGCGTTCTGGGACTGGCTGATCCGCGACATCCGCCGCCGGCATCCCGAGGTGATCCTGTTCTCCAAGACGTTTGCCCGGCCGAAGCTGATGAAGGGCCTCGCCAAGCTCGGCTTTGCGCAGTCCTTCACCTATTTCCCGTGGCGCACGACGAAGTGGGAGCTGGAGCAATATCTCGGCGAGCTGACGCGCTATCCCGAGCGCGACTTCTATCGGCCGAACCTGTTCGTCAATACGCCCGACCTGCTTCCCTATCATCTCCAGGGCGGCGAAGCCTGGGCGTTCAAGTCACGCGTTGCGCTGGCGGCGACGTTGTCGGGCAGTTACGGCGTCTACAGCGGGTTCGAGCTGCTGGAACACGAGGCGATGCCCGGCCGCGAGGAATATCTGGATTCCGAGAAATACCAGATCCGGCAACGCGACTGGGAACGGGCCGGCAACATCAAGTCCTACATCGCCGCGCTCAACCGCATCCGCAACGACAACGCCGCGCTCCAGCAAACGGCGAACTTGCGGTTTCTCGGCATCGACGACGGCGAGACCATCGCCTTCGTCAAGGAAGCGGCTGAGCCGGCCAATACCGTCGTCGTCGTGATCGCGCTTTCGGGCCATTCGCGCGAATGCTGGCTGCCGCTCGGCGACGTCACCGTTGACGCCGGCGGTCAGCGGCACCATGTGACGACACTCGAAAACCTTCTCACCGGCGAACAGTCCCGCATCGAATGGGGCGGGATCAAGTTGCGTATCGATCCCGACCGCGATCCGGCGCTCTTGTTCCGCAGCCTGGCGTAAGGGGTCACGCCATGAATGTTCTGTCTTCCGTCGACACCAAGAAGCTTGAGGCTGCTGAGATCGTGGATGAGCTCTGGTACAAGGACGCCATTATCTATCAGCTCCACGTCAAGGCCTTCGCCGACAGCAACAATGACGGGATCGGCGATTTCGCCGGTCTGACCGAGAAGCTGCCCTATCTCCAGGAGCTCGGCGTCACCGCGCTGTGGCTGCTGCCGTTCTACCCCTCGCCCGGCCGCGACGACGGCTACGACATCGCCGACTATGGCTCGGTCAATCCCGATTTCGGGACCATGAAGGATTTCAAGCGCTTCATCCAGGAAGCGCAGAAGCGGGGCTTGCGCGTCATCACCGAGCTCGTCGTCAACCACACCTCGGACCAGCACAACTGGTTCAAGCGCGCGCGCCGCAGCCATCCGGGCTCCAGCGCCCGCAATTGGTATGTCTGGAGCGACACCGACCAGAAATACCAGGGCACGCGGATCATCTTCACCGACACCGAGAAGTCGAACTGGACCTGGGATCACGAGGCTGGCGCCTTCTACTGGCACCGCTTCTTCTCGCACCAGCCGGATCTCAATTTCGACAATCCGCGCGTGGTCAGCGCGCTGATCCAGGTGATGAAGCGCTGGCTGGACGCCGGCGTCGACGGCTTCCGGCTCGATGCCATTCCCTATCTGTGCGAGCGCGAGGGCACCTCGAACGAGAACCTTCCCGAGACGCATGCGATCATCAAGCGCCTGCGCCAGGAGCTGGATTCTTACTCCAAGGGCAAGCTGCTGCTCGCCGAGGCCAATCAATGGCCGGAGGACGTGCAGGAATATTTCGGCCGTGGCGACGAGTGCCACATGGCCTACCACTTCCCGCTGATGCCGCGCATCTACATGGCGATCGCGCAGGAGGACCGCTTTCCGATCACCGACATTCTGCGCCAGACGCCTGATATTCCGGCGAGCTGCCAATGGGCGCTGTTCCTGCGCAACCATGACGAACTCACGCTGGAGATGGTCACCGACGTCGAGCGCGACTATCTCTGGACCACCTACGCCAACGATCCCCGCGCCCGCATCAATGTCGGCATCCGCAGGCGCCTTGCGCCGCTGATGGACAATGACCGGCGCAAGATCGAGCTGATGAACTCGCTGCTGCTGTCCTTCCCCGGCACGCCGATCATCTATTACGGCGACGAGATCGGGATGGGCGACAACATCTATCTCGGCGACCGCAACGGCGTGCGGACGCCGATGCAGTGGAGCCCCGACCGCAACGGCGGCTTCTCGCGCTGTGACCCGGCCCGCCTCTACGCGCCGCTGATCATGGACCCCGTCTACGGCTACGAATCCGTGAATGTCGAAGCCCAGTCGCGCAGCCTGTCGTCGCTGCTCAGCGCCACCAAGCGGCTGATCTCGGTGCGCAAGTCGACGCTCGCTTTCGGCCGCGGCACCATGACCTTCATTCGCCCGGCCAATCGCGCCGTGCTCGCCTATGTCCGCCAATACCGCGACGAGGTGATCCTCTGCGTCGCCAATTTGTCGCGCGCCGCGCAAGCGACCGAGCTCGACCTGTCGCCCTGGAAGGACCGGATCCCGCAGGAGATGCTCGGCCGCACCCGCTTCCCCGCGATCGGCGAACTGCCCTACATGATCACGCTGGGGCCCTACGGCTTCTACTGGTTCCAGCTCCAGGAGCGCGACAAGTCCGAGCCGGTGACGCCGCGCGCGGTGCCGGAGTTCGAGACGCTGGTAGTGCCGGTGAACTCGAACTGGGTGTCGCTCGCCCGCGAGCGCGGCGTGTTCGAGCGCGACGTGCTGCCGGGATTCTTGTCACGGACGCGGTGGTATCCCGAGCACAATCCCAAGCAGATCAAGACCACGCTGACCTCGGCGGTGCCGTTCTGCGACATCGGCGACAACAGGCCCTGGATCGCCTTTTTCGAGAAGGCCGACCAGGACGCCGCGTCGCGCTACGTGCTGCCGATGCAGATCGAGTGGGTGCGCTTCGACCGCGAGCGCTTCAACCCGAAGGCACTCGCCGCCGTGCGCCAGGGCGCGCGCGAAGGCACGCTGCTCGACGTGGCGACCGATCAGATCTTCATTGGCCTGTTCCTGCGCAACCTGTCGCAGAATTTGGTGGTGGAAGAGAACAATCTGCGGCTGGAGTTCAAGGCGACCAGCCGCTTCGCCGATTACACCATCAAGGAGCCCGAACGCATCCGCGCGATCGAGCAATCGAACAGCACCGCGCTGGTCGACAACCAGTACGTCGCCAAGCTCTATCGCCAGCTCGAAAGCGGCATCAATCCCGAGATCGAGATCGGCCATTATCTCACCGAGGTTGCGCGCTTTGCCAATACGCCGGCGTTGCTCGGCAGCGTCGAGCTGGTCGAAGGCAATCAGCGCAGCACGCTCGGCGTGCTCCATGCCTATGTCGAGAACCAGGGTGACGGCTGGACCGTGACCACGGGTTATCTCGATCGCTATATTGACGAGCAACGCGTGTTGTCGGCAGGCGAAGCGCCGCGCGAGACCCAGGAGCAAGCGCCTTATCTGCACTTCATCGCGCAGATCGGCCGGCGGCTCGGCGAGTTGCATGTCGCCCTTGCGGCGGCAAAGCCGGACGATCTCGCCCCGGAGCCGATCAGCCCTGCGCACGTCAAACGCCTCGTGTCCGACCTCAAGGCGCGGGCCGAGCGGGTTTTCGAACGGCTGGCCGACAGCCGCGACGGCCTGCGGGAGGCGGATCGGCCGCTGATCGACCGGCTCGCCGCCGTGCGCGCGTCCCTGCCCGACCACCTGAACGCGCTATTGCCTTCCGGGATCGGCGGGCTGAACATCCGTCATCATGGCGACTTCCGCCTCGGGCAGACTCTGATCGTGAAGGACGATATCTTCATCATCGACTTCGACGGCGATCCGCGTCTGCCGCTGGCCGACAAGCGGCGCAAGGCGCCGGCCGCGCGCGACGTCGCCCGCCTGATCCGCTCGATCGATCTTTCGGTTAACGCGGCGCTGAGCCGTGCGCTCACGGGTGCTGCCGACGAGCAGGGCCGGATCACCGCCGCGCTCGACGAATGGCGCGAGCGAACCGCCGCGACCTTCCTGTCCGCCTATCGCGAGGCCGTGACCGATCGACGGCTATGGCCGGAGGATCGGCAATCCGCGGAAGGCCTGTTAAGGTTTTTCCTGCTTGATCAAGCCTTCGATGAAGTAGAGTACGAGCTGTCCAACCGGCCTGAGGGGCTCCATGCGCCGCTGACCGGACTGCTTCGCATTCTGTCCAGTGCCGGGAGCGAAGCCCATGCCTAAATTGCCTGCCGAGGCCTATGCGATCATCGAGGGCCGCCACTCCGACCCCTTTCACTATCTCGGACGGCATCCCGAGGGCGATAAAAGCGTGGTGCGCGCTTTTCTCCCCGAGGCCTCAAATGTCGAGGCAGTCGGCGAGCATGGCGAAGTCGCTCCGCTGGACCGCGTGCACGATTCCGGCCTGTTCATCGGGGCCCTGCCCAATGGCTCGAAGCATTATCAGCTGCGCGCAAAGTTCGGCGGCAACGTCGTCGAGTTCGAGGACGCCTACCGCTTTCCGCCGATCCTGACCGATTTCGACCTCTATTTGCTCGGCGAAGGCACCGATCAGCGCCTCTACGACAAGCTCGGGGCGCATCCGATGCGGCTCGAGGGCATCGACGGCATCGGCTTCGTGGTACTGGCGCCGAACGCACGCCGCGTTTCCGTGGTCGGCGATTTCAATTTCTGGGACGGACGGCGCCATCCGATGCGGGTGCGCGGCGCCGGGTATTGGGAATTGTTCATTCCGCATGCCAAAGCCGGCGATCACTACAAGTTCGAGATCATCGGCCCGCACGGCCATCTGCTTCCGCTGAAATCAGACCCGATGGCCTTTGCCAGCGAAGTGCGGCCGAAGACGGCCTCTATCGTGTTCGACGAGGCGGATCTGGCGCGTCCGCGCCCGGCGCCCGACGGCATCAACGCGCTGTCGGCGCCGATGTCGATCTACGAGGTTCATCTCGGCTCGTGGCGTCGCAAGAACGGCGATGAATGGCTGACCTATCGCGAGCTGGCCGAACAGTTGCCGGCCTATGCCCGCGACATGGGCTTCACCCATCTCGAATTCCTGCCCGTAAGCGAGCATCCCTTCGATGGCTCCTGGGGCTATCAGCCGACCGGCCTCTATGCGCCGACCAGCCGCTTCGGCACGCCGGAGGATTTTGCCGCCCTCGTCGATGCCTGCCACCGCGAAGGCGTCGGCGTGCTGCTCGATTGGGTGCCCGGTCACTTCCCCGACGATCCGCACGGGCTCGGCAGTTTCGACGGCACCGCGCTGTACGAGCACGCCAACCCGCTCCAGGGCCGCCACCTCGACTGGGGCACCTTGATCTACAATTACGGCCGCACCGAAGTGACGAACTTCCTGGTGTCGAACGCGCTGTTCTGGATGGAGCGTTATGCCATTGACGGCTTACGCGTCGATGCCGTCGCGTCCATGCTCTATCTCGACTACAGCCGGCCGCCCGGCGCCTGGATCCCGAACCAATATGGCGGCCGCGAAAACATCGAGGCCATCAACTTCCTGCGCCGCTTCAACACGGAAGTCTTCGCGCGCTTCCCGCAGGCGACTACGGCGGCCGAGGAGTCCACCGCCTGGCCGCAGGTCTCGCGCCCGGTCGAATTCGGCGGGCTCGGCTTCGGCTACAAGTGGAACATGGGCTGGATGCACGACACGCTGAACTACATCAGCAAGGATCCGATCCATCGCAAGCACCACCACGGCGACATCCTGTTCGGCCTGCACTACGCCTTCTCGGAAAACTTCATCCTGCCGCTCTCGCATGACGAGGTCGTGCACGGCAAGCGCTCGATCCTCGGCCGCATGCCCGGCGACGAGTGGCAGCGCTTTGCGAACTTACGCGCCTATTACAGCTTCATGTTCGGCCATCCCGGCAAGAAGCTGTTGTTCATGGGCGCGGAAATCGCCCAAAGCCGCGAATGGAATCACGACCAGTCGCTCGACTGGCACCTGCTCGAATACAAGTATCATTCCGGCATCCAGGAGTTGATCCGCGACCTCAACCGGCTCTACCGCGCGGTGCCGGCGCTGCACCAGATGGACTGCGACCAGGCCGGCTTTGAATGGCTGATCACGGATGACGCCAACCGCAACGTGTTCGCTTGGCTGCGCAAGGGATTCGACGAGCAGGCGCGGTGTCTCGTCATCATCAACTTCTCTCCCAATGTCTATCGCAACTATCGCGTTCGCGTGCCCTTTGCCGGCAAGTGGAAGGAAGTGTTCAATTCGGACTCCGCCCATTATGGCGGCAGCAATGTCGGGAACATCGGTGAGGTTCATGCCGTTGGAGGCAAGGCGCCCGAGCTGCGCCTCACCATTCCGCCGCTCGCCGCGATCTTCCTCGTTCCGGAAAGCTGACACATGCGCCTGACTGCTGGATCGCCTGCACGCCTCGGCGCAAGCTGGGACGGACGCGGCACCAATTTCGCGCTGTTCTCGGCGAACGCACAGAAGGTGGAACTCTGCCTGTTCGACGCGCAAGGCCGCCGCGAGCTCGAGCGCATCGAGCTGCCTGAAAGAACCGAGGATGTCTGGCACGGCTATCTGAACGACGTCTCGCCGGGTCAGCTCTACGGCTATCGCGTGCACGGCCCCTACGAGCCCGAGCACGGCCACCGCTTCAATGCGAACAAGCTGCTGCTCGATCCCTATGCCAAGCGGCTCGCGGGACGCCTGGTCTGGAGCGATGCGCATTTCGCCTATCGCACCGGGAGCCCGCGCGAGGATCTGTCCTTCGACCGGCGCGACAACGCCCGCGGCATGCCAAAGGCCGTCGTGGTCGATGAGACCTTCAACTGGGGCCGCCGCGAGATTCGTCCCAACATCCCCTGGGAAGACACCGTCATCTACGAGGCTCACGTCAAGGGTTTGACGCAGAAGCGCGACGACGTGCCGCCGAACCTGCGCGGCACCTATGGCGGGCTGTCCTCGCCGGCGATGATCGAGCACCTGAAGAAGCTCGGCGTCACCACGGTCGAGCTGCTGCCGGTGCACAGCTTCGTCGATGACCGCATCCTGGTGGAGAAGAAGCTCGCCAATTACTGGGGCTACAACTCGCTCTCCTTCTTCGCGCCGGAGCTGCGCTACGCCCAGGACAATGCGCTCGACTCCTTCCGCACCACGGTGGCGCGCCTGCACGATGCCGGGATCGAGGTGATGCTCGACGTCGTCTACAACCATACCGCCGAAGGCAACCATCTCGGCCCGACGCTGTGCTACCGCGGCATCGACAACGCCTCCTATTACTGGCTCAACCGCGAGAACCCGCGCTATTACGACGACTTCACCGGCTGCGGCTCGTCGGTGAATCTCACCCATCCGCGCGTGCTGCAGATGGTGATGGATTCCTTGCGCTACTGGGTCGAGGTCTGCCACGTCGACGGCTTCCGCTTCGACCTTGCCACCACGCTCGCGCGCGGACCGAACGGTTATGATCGCGGCATCTCGTTCCTGACCGCGATCCGGCAGGATCCGGTGCTGGCGACGGTCAAGCTCGTCGCCGAACCCTGGGACCTCGGCCTCGGCGGTTACCAGGTCGGCGCATTCCCCTCGCAATGGTCGGAATGGAATGATCGCTATCGCAGCGCCATGCGCCGCTACTGGAGCGGCGAAGGCAGCCTGATCGGCGACATCTCCAGCCGGATGACGGCATCCTCCGACCTGTTCAACCATGACGGACGACGGCCGCGCGCCAGCATCAATCACATCACCGTCCACGACGGCTTCACGCTCGCCGACCTCTTCAGCTACAACGAGAAGCACAACGAGGCCAACGGCGAGGACAACCGCGACGGCTCCAACGACAACCACAGCAACAATTGCGGTGTCGAGGGTCCGACCGACGATCCTGATATCATCGGCCTGCGCCGCCAGCTTCGCAAGAACGTGCTGGCCTGCCTGATGCTGGCGCAAGGCGTTCCGCTGATCCTCGCCGGCGACGAGGTCGGCAACTCGCAATCCGGCAACAACAACGCCTATTGCCAGGACAACGAGATCGGCTGGGTCGGCTGGGACAATCTCGGTAAAGAGGGCGACGACATGGTCGATTTCGTCGGCCATCTCGCCGACATCCGCCGCCGGTTCTCGCAGCTTCGCAGCCATCGCTGGCTCGACGGCCGCCCCGCCGACGGCGTGTCGTACGGCGCATTGTGGCTGACACCTGCGGGTGACGAAATGACGGAGAACGACTGGAAATTCCCGGAGGGAAGATTCCTCTCCTATGTGATGGGCCCGGTGGAACCGGGTGGGGCCGCGATCTTTATCGTACTGAACGCCGCCCCCGAAGAGATCGCATTCAAATTGCCCAAAATGACCGAATACAAGAGCTGGCAGCAGATCTTGAACACGACCGATGCCAAGCTGAATACCGTCGAGTTCCCGCCCGGGAGCGATAGCAAGGCGCCGCCGCGCTCCGTGCTCGCCTTCGCGGGGGCGCTATGAGGCCATCCTTCGGGGCGAGGCCGACGAAGGACGGCGCGTCGTTCCGCCTGTGGGCGCCTGGCGCGCGCCGTGTCGACCTCCTGCTCGACCGAAGACACGCGATGCAGCGCCGGCAGGATGGTTGGTACGTGGCCGAGATTTCCGGCCTCACCGCCGGCAGTCCCTACAAGTTCAGGATCGACGACGAGATCGAGGTGCCCGATCCGGCTTCGGCCTTCCAGCCCGAGGATGTGTTCGGGCCGAGCGAGGTGATCGATCACGACACCTTTTCGTGGCGTGCGCGCGATTGGCGCGGCCGGCCCTGGGAAGAGACGGTGCTGATCGAGACCCATGTCGGCACCTTCACCTCTGAAGGCACCTATCGCGCCATGATCGACAAGCTCGATCATCTCGTCGCAACCGGCATCACCGCGCTGGAATTGATGCCGCTCGCCGATTTCGCCGGGCGCCGCGGCTGGGGCTATGACGGCGTGCTGTGGTACGCGCCCGACAGCGCCTATGGCCGGCCCGAAGACCTGAAGACGCTGATCGACGAAGCGCATCTGCGCGGGCTGATGGTGTTCCTCGACGTCGTCTACAATCATTTCGGGCCCGAGGGGAATTATCTCGGCCGCTATGCGCCGACCTTCTTCACCGACGCACACACGCCCTGGGGCAGTGCGATCGACTATCGCGTGCCGCAGGTGCGCGCATTCGCGGTCGAGAACGCGCTGTCCTGGCTCAGCGACTACCGTTTCGACGGCCTGAGGCTGGATGCCGCCAATCACATCATGGCAATCCCCGGCGAGCAGTCGATGCTGCAGGACCTCAGCGTCGCCGCCGGCGAGCTTGCCAAGGCCACGGGGCGGCACATCCATCTCGTGCTGGAGAACGGCGACAATCGCGCCAGCCTGCTCGACGCGGCGCAGGAGCCGCCGAACGGCAAATATCGGGGACAGTGGAACGACGATTATCACCACGTCTGGCACGTGATGCTGACCGGCGAGCTCGCCGGATACTACGCGGATTATCAGACGCCGCGGCTCGATCTCGCCCACGCGCTGGCCTCCGGCTTCGTCTACCAGGGCGAGGTTTCGGAGTTCTGGGGCAAGAAGCCGCGCGGCGAGCCGAGCGGCAAGCTGCCGCCGGCGACCTTCGTCAATTTCCTGCAAAACCACGACCAGATCGGCAACCGTCCGCTCGGCGACCGGCTCGAGAGCCTGGCATCATCGCAGCAGATCGAAGCGGCGCTTGCAGTGACCCTGCTCGCGCCGATGGTGCCGATGCTGTTTCAGGGCGAGGAATGGGGCTCCACGGCGCCTTTTCCGTTCTTCTGCGATTTCCACGGCGAACTGGCGGATGCTGTCCGCAAGGGACGTAAGCAGGAATATGCCTGGGCTTACGAGAAGTACGGCGACGAGGTGCCCGACCCGCTCGATCCGGCAACGTTGCAATCGGCCGTGCTCGACTGGACCGGCCGCACGCCGCAGCAGGACGCGCGGCTCGCGCTGGTCCGGGAGCTGCTCGCGCTTCGCCGCAAGGAGATCATGCCGCGGCTGAGGGGCGCGAGCTTCGGCGAGGCCGAGGCGGCCGACAGCGGCCTGCTCACCGCGCATTGGCGCATGGGCGACGGCACCGTGCTGCGCCTGACCGCCAACCTGTCGGACCACGAGATCGTCTCCAATGTCAGCGCGGGTACGCCGATCTGGGGCGGCGAGACCGGCGACCGGCTTCCGCCCTGGTCGGTGGTCTGGCGCCTCGGAGGTTAGGATGCCTCCCGCCATTCCGCTCGCGACCTACCGGCTTCAGCTCACCGCGGATTTCGACTTCGACAAGGCCGCCGCGGTGGTGCCCTATCTGAAAGCGCTGGGGATCACGCATCTTTATGCCTCGCCGGTGATGAAGGCGCGCAAGGGCTCGACCCATGGCTACGACACCGTCGATCACAGCCAGTTCAGTCCGGAGCTTGGCGGCGAGGCCGGCTTCGCCCGGCTGAGCGAGGCGCTGACCAAGCATGACCTCGGCCTCATCATCGACTTCGTGCCCAACCATGTCGGCGTGCATTTCGCCGACAATCCCTGGTGGCTCGACGTGCTGGAATGGGGTCAGGCTTCGCCCCACGCGGTCTCCTTCGACATCGACTGGGATCAGCTCGCCTACCGCGCCCGCGGCGGCGTGCTGCTGCCCATCCTCGGCGCGTCCTATGGCGAGGCGCTCGAAGGCGGCGACATCGAGCTGCGCTACGATCCTGATGAGGGCAGTCTTTCCGCCTGGTATTTCGAGCATCGCCTACCCGTCGCGCCGGAGCGCTATGGCGAGATGCTGCGCATGATCGTGAAGGAAGCGGATGCCGCCGAGACGGAGGCCGGCAAACGCCTGCTCTCGCTCGCGGAGCGCTATACCGGATTGCGCCGTCCCAACCGCAAGGAGGCACCGGCATTCAAGGCCGAGCTCAGGGAGATCCCTGGTGCCGCCGAAATCATCGCACGCGGCCTTGCCGCCTATCGTGCCGCCAAGGACCGTCCCGCGCAGACGCTGGCGCTGCATCATCTGCTCGAACGCCAGCACTACAAGCTCGGGCACTGGCGGCTCGCCTCCAGCGATATCAACTATCGCCGCTTCTTCGACGTCAACGGGCTCGCCGGTCTGCGCGTCGAGGACGCGAGCACCTTCGCCGCCACGCACCGGCTGGTGAAGCAGCTCATCGCCAGCGGCAAGCTGCAGGGCATCCGGCTCGATCACATCGACGGCCTGCGCGATCCCGCGCAATATTGCCAGCGGCTGCGCCGGCTGGTGCGCGACGCGCAAGGAAATACAAAGCCGTTCTATACCGTGATCGAGAAGATCCTGTGCGAGCACGAACGCCTGCCGCACCTCGCCGGCGTTCAGGGCACCACCGGCTATGAATGGATGAACGTCATCACCCATGCGCTGGTCGAGGCCGGGGGACTGGCGGCGCTGGACGAGACCTGGCGGCAGGTCAGCAACCGGCCGCCGCGGCTTGCGCCTTACGTCAAGGACGCCAAGCGGCGCGTGCTGGAGACGCTGCTCACCAGCGAGTTCACCGTGCTGACCCGCCTGCTCGCGCGCATCGCCAACGGGCATTACTCGACGCGCGATTTCTCCGCCGACAGCCTGCGGCAGGCGCTGGAACTCTATGTGCTGCATTTCCCGGTGTACCGCACCTATCTGACCAACAGCGGCCCGACGGCGCCCGACCGCAAGCTGATCGATGACACCATCGCGCGCGCCCGCGCGGAATGGTTCGCCGCGGACGAAGGCATCTTCGACTTCCTGCGCGACGCGCTGACCATGGACCTGCTCAAGCCTGGCCGCCCTCCGCACAGCGCCCCGCGCGTGCGTCGTTTCGCGCTGAAGGTGCAGCAATTCACCGGGCCGATGATGGCGAAGTCGCTGGAGGACACCGCGTTCTATCAATTCCACCGACTGCTCGCGCTGAACGAGGTCGGCGGCGATCCCGCCAGCACCGGGCTCACGATTTCCGCCTTCCACGAGACCATGCAGGCCCGCGCCAGGGAATGGCCGCTGGGAATGACGGCGACCGCCACCCACGACACCAAGCGCGGCGAGGACGCCCGCGCGCGCATCGCGGCGATCAGCGAAATTCCCGGCGAATGGACCAGCGCGGTGGCGCGCTGGAAGGTGTTGAACGCGCCGCACCTCACGCTCCACGGCAATTACCGCGCGCCGTCGGCGACGTTCGAATACATGCTCTACCAGACCCTGCTCGGAGCCTGGCCGCTGCAGGGACCGGTCGATGCCGGCTTCGTCGAGCGCATCCAGGCCTATGCGCTGAAGGCCGCGCGCGAGGGCAAGGAAGAGACGAGCTGGCTCAACCCGCATGAAGCCTATGAGAACGGCTTCAAGAGCTTCATCGACAAGATCCTCGATCCCGCACTATCCAGTGAATTCCTGGATTCACTGCAAACGCTGGCCCGGCGCCTGGCCCTGCTCGGCGCCTTGAATTCTCTGAGCCAGCTCACCCTCAAGGCGACGCTGCCCGGCGTGCCCGACTTCTACCAGGGCACCGAGTTCTGGGACCTGTCACTGGTCGACCCCGACAACCGTCGCCCGGTCGATTTTGGCGCGCGGCACGCGGCGCTGAGTTCACTGGACGATCCGGATTGGCGTGGCCTGACCAAGAGCTGGCCCGACGGCCTGATCAAGCTGGCCTGGACACGGCGTCTTCTCAAACTGCGCAATGAACTCGCCGACGTCTTCGCTCAAGGCGACTATCAGCCGCTGGCGGTGCGCGGCGCACATGCCGACCATGTCATTGCCTTCGCCCGCCGCGATGGCCGCGCTGCGGCGATCGTCGTGGTCGGGCGCCAGTTCGCGCCGTTCACCCAAGCGGGCCGGGAATGGCCCGCGCTGGCAGGATTTGACGCGGCCGTCGATATCACAGGCTATAGCGCGACGGGCCATGAGGGTCACGAACTGCCGGTCACGCAGGCTTTCCGTGAATTTCCCGCCGCTGTCATCGAGGCCCGCACGGCAAGCGCCATCAGGCCGGCGCGCCCGCGCGTGCGCGCCTGAAGCTACTTTCCGTCGTCCTTGGTCAGCAGCAACTGCCCGCGCTTCCTGATCGTGGCCTGCGCCATCTCGGCAAAGCGCTGCAGCAGCCAAGGCAGCACCACCTGGACCTTGACATGGTCTTCGGCGACGTCGACCTGACCCGTCGCGATCTGCCCGAGCGCGCGAATGCGAAACGCCATGCTGTCGCCGGTCCAGCGCTCCTCCTCGACCTGCATCACGGGAATGCTGGCTGCCGCCCGGCCGAGCCCGGTCTTGAGCCGGCGGACCGCCTCCTCGCGGCCGAGATGATGCGGAATTGAAACGACAAGCGGTGCTGACATGGCCTTGCCCCGTGATGATCGATCCTCACATAGTCATGCCGGACGAAGCGGCAAAGGTTCCATGCAACTTGGACCTGTAGCCCTGTTTCAAAACCGGAACTTAAAAACCTGCGGCAAGTTGCCCTCGCACAAGGGGACAGGTGCAAACGACCCTTTCATTGAAGGGCTGAGGAGATTCGCATGTCAATCGGTACGATCATTCTGATCATTCTGGTCATCGCCCTGCTTGGCGGCTTCAGCGGCATCGGCGGCGGCCCGTTCTACGGCACCGGCTATTACGGCGGCGGCGGCCTCGGACTGGTCATCGTCATCCTGTTGATCCTGCTGCTGCTGGGACGGATCTAGGAAGAGGACTCGTAGGGTGGGCAAAGGCGCTCTTGCGCCGTGCCCACCTATTCGTCGTAATGAAAAAGATTCGTTACAACGAAAAAAACGTGGGCACGCTTCGCTTTGCCCACCCTACGGGCGCGGTGCCCGGAGCGCGACCTACTTCTTCTTCCCCGCAAGCTTCTTCATGGCCGCCTTGATCGACGCGGCCGCATCGTCATAGTCCTCCCACGCCTTTGACCGCGGCAGCAGGCCCGGCACGGTCCGCAGCGTATAACGCTTGGGATCGAGATCGCTCTTCACCTGCGCCCAGGTGACGGGCATCGAGACCGTGGCACCGGCCCGCGCCCGCGGCGACAACGGGGCCACCGCCGTCGACATCCGGTCGTTGCGCAGATAATCGAGGAAGATCTTCCCCTTGCGCAGCTTCTTCGACATGTTGAGCAGATAGCGCTCTGGATCGTCGTCGGCCATCCACTGGCAGACGCCTTGCGCGAAGGCCTTGGCTTCCTTCCAGCTCACCTTGTCGCGCGCGCCGTGAAGCAGCGGCACCACCACATGCAGGCCCTTGCCGCCCGTGGTTTTGCAGAAGCTCTCCATACCGACGTCGGCCAGCCGCTGCCGCATCTCCTTGGCGGCCTCGACGACACCGGCGAACTCCACATCCGGCGCCGGATCGAGATCGAACACCAGCCGGCCCGGCGTATCATAGGCATCAGGTGCGCAATTCCAGGGATGCAACTCGACACCGCCGATCTGCGCGACGGCGGCCAGCCCTTCGACGCGATCGATCTGCAAATACGGTTTGCGATCGCCTGAGACCTTGGCCAGTTCGAGCAAATTCGAGGTGCCCTGCATCGCATGACGCTGGAAGAACGTCTCGCCGCCGATGCCGTCGGGCGCACGCACGATCGAGCACGGGCGCCCTTTCAGATGTTCGATCATCCAGTCGCCGACCGCCTCGAAGTAGCGCGCGAGATCGAGCTTCGTTGCGCCCTCGCCGTCACCGCCGTCGGGCCACAGCTTCTTGTCCGGCTTGGAGATGACGACGCCCATCACCTCGGCGGTGCCGGTGTCCTTCGATCGCTTGGCTGTCTTCGCCGCGCGCTTGCTGGGCGTGGGCTCGGCGAGCTCGGTGTCGACGGGCGTCTCCGCCTCGATTTCCTCGGCGGGCTTGTCCTGCCGCAAGCCCTTGAACGCGGCCTGGCGGATATTGCCGTCGGCGGTGAAGCCGGCGAACTCGATCTCGGCCACGAGTTCCGGCTTCAACCAGTGAACCTCGCGGCTCTTCTTCGGCGCGTTCTTGCCGCCGAAGGGGCTCTCCTTGGCCTCCATGGCCTTCAGGGACGGCATGATGCGCTTGACCGTGTCGGCGCCGAAGCCGGTGCCGACCATGCCGACGAAGACGAGATGATCGCCGCGATGCACGCCGGCCATCAGCGAGCGGAATTTGCCGTTGGTGGTCTTGTAGCCGCCGATCACCACCTCATGGCCGGCGCGGCACTTCGCCTTGGTCCAGCTCTCGGTGCGGCCGGAGCGATAGGGCGCGTCCAGCTTCTTCGACACCACGCCCTCCAGCTCGAGCTTGCAGGCCGATTGCAGCACCGCATCGCCGCCGCTCTCGAAATGCTCGACATAGCGGATCTGAGCCGATTTCCGCTTGCGCGCTCCCAGCAGCTGCTTCAGCCGCGCCTTGCGCTCGCCGAGCGGCAGACGCCGAAAATCGAGATCCTCCGCGAACAGGAGGTCAAAGGCAAAGAAGATCAGCTCTTCGGTCTTGCCGTCCGACAGCGCGGCCTGAAGCGAGGAGAAATTCGGCGCACCGTCGTGATCGAGCGCCACGATCTCCCCGTCGATCATCACGTCCGGCAGCGCCCCGGCTTCCTTCGCGATCGACGCAAACCTGTCGGTCCAGTCGAGGCCCTTGCGCGTCTTCAGCGTCGCCTTGCCGTCCTCGACCCGGAGCTGCACGCGGTAGCCGTCGAATTTGATCTCGTGGCACCAGCCCTCGCCGCCCGGCGGCCGCTCGACCGACGTGCAGAGCTGCGGCGGCACGAAATCCGGTATCTCGGTGACCTTCTTGCCACTGGTGGCAGTTGTGGCCTTCTTCTTCGCCGCCCCGCTCTTAGAGATCTTGCCGCCCTTCAACGCCGTGCGCGGCGCCGGCTTGACCGTCTGGCCTTTCGCTTCCTCGGCCCGGTTGGATTGCCAGACCGCGTCGGCCTTGGTCTTGGCACCCTTGGCCAGCATGAACGGTTTTGGCGCGCGCCCCTTGCCCTCGGCGATCTGCTCCATCGCACGGCCGGAGGCGACGGATTTGTCCTCATCGAGAATGTCGTTCCTGGCCCCTTCGCGGACAAATTCGTCGCGATGCTTGATCAAGAGCCAGTTGGTGCGCTTGCCGCCGGTACGGTCGTTGCGCATGCGGACCAGGACCCAGCTTCCGTGCAACTTGTCCCCATGCAGGGTGAATTTCAGATCGCCCTTCTTGAAGCCGCGCTCGGGATCTTCCGACTCCCAGGTGCCGCGATCCCACAGCATCACCGTGCCGCCGCCGTACTGCCCCTCCGGAATCGTGCCTTCGAAATCGCCATAGTCGAGCGGATGGTCTTCCACCTCGACCGCCAGCCGCTTGTCGTGCGGATCGAGCGAGGGACCCTTGGTCACCGCCCAGGACTTGAACACGCCGTCGAATTCGAGCCGCAAATCGTAATGCAGCCGGCTTGCATCGTGCTTCTGGATCACAAAGCGCCGCTGCTTCGACGGCGTCACCACGGTCTTGCCCGACGGCTCCGGCGTTTTCTCGAAATCACGTTTCTGTCGATAGGTGGAGAGTTTTTGCAGCACGACCGGTCCCGCTTCTCTTTCGGGGATTCAAGCCTATCACGGCCAAAGTCCCATCCGGAACCAAAACCCCGCGGGGCGGTTGGGGTTCCAAAACGCCTTGAAAACGCTGGAGAATGGAATGGCCCCGCGCGCCTATTGGAAGGGAACGTTGAAGCTCTCGCTGGTCAGCTGCCCGGTCGTGCTTTATCCGGCGACCACGGCGGCCGAGAAGACGCGGTTTCACCTGATCAACCGCGAGACCGGCAACCGGCTCAAGCAGCAGATGATCGATGCCGAGACCGGCGATGTCGTCGAGAGCGACCAGAAGGGCCGCGGCTACGAGCTGCGCAAGGGCAAATATGTCGAGATCGAGCCGGAGGAGCTCGAGGCGGTCCAGATCGAGAGCAACCATACCATCGACATCGAGAGCTTCGTGCCGAGCGAGGAGATCGACCAGCGTTACCTCAACCATCCCTATTACCTGGCACCCGACGGCAAGGCCGCGGTCGACGCGTTCGCGGTGATCCGCGACGCCATGAAGGACCAGGAGCGTGTGGCGCTCGCCAAGATCGTGCTCACCAACCGCGAGCACATCATGGCGATCGAGCCGCTCGGCAAGGGCCTGCTCGGCACCACGCTGCGCTTTCCTTACGAGCTGCGCGACGAGGACCAGTTCTTCGACGACATCAAGAGCCCGAAGATCACCAAGGACATGGTCGAGCTCGCCGGCCACATCCTCCAGACCAAGGCCGCCCATTTCGACCCCGGCAAGTTCAAGGACGAGTACGAGAACGCGCTGAAGGCGCTGGTGAAACGCAAGGCCAGCGGCAAGAAGATCGAGCTGCCGGAACCCGAGGAGCGCCCCAGCAACGTCGTCAGCCTGATGGACGCGCTGAAGCAGAGCCTGAAAGGACGTGGCGGGAAAAAGACGGCTGCGAAGTCGCATGCCCGCCGTGCCACGGGGCGGCAACGGCCTGCGAAGAAGGCGCATCGTTCGACGGCGCGACATCGGAAGGCGGGTTAACTGCTTGCGCAGCACTCGATATCGTAGGGTGGGCAAAGGCGCAACGCGCCGTGCCCACCAACTTTCCATGATCGCGAAAGATCGTGGGCACGCTTCGCTTTGCCCACCCTACAGCTCCTCAGGATGAGGATCGACAGCTAATCCCCCGCCTTCAACCGATACCCGATCCCCGTCTCGGTCAGCACATATTGCGGCCGTTCCGGATCGGCTTCGATCTTCTGGCGGAGCTGGCGGACATAGACTCGCAAATATTGCGCATCGGTCAATTCGTCCCAGAGCTCCCTCAGCAGGAAGCGGTGGGTGAGCACCTTGCCGGCGTGCTGCACCAGGACGCGCAGAAGGTCGTATTCTTTCGGCGACAGCTTCACATCACGTTCGCCGACCTTGACGATGCGGCGGACGAGATCGACCGAGAGATCGCCGGCGCGGAACACCGGGCGCTCGCCCTGGACCTGGAGCTGATGCCGCAGCGCAGCGCGCAGGCGTGCCAGGAGCTCGTCCATGCCGAACGGCTTGGTGAGATAATCGTCGGCGCCGAGATCGAGCGCCTGTACCTTGCCGGCTTCGTCGCCGCGGCTCGACAGCACCACGATCGGCACGCCTTCGTTGCGGGCACGGATGGTGCGCAGCAATTCGTGCCCCTGCACGTCGGGCAGGCCGAGATCGAGGATGATCAGCGCCGGCTCCTCAACGAGCTTCTCCAGTGCGATCTTGCCGTTCGACGCTTCCAGGATCTCATAGCCTTGCGTCGTCAGCCCCATCCGCAGCAATTTGCGGATCGGCGGCTCGTCGTCGATGACCAGGACCTTGATCGGGGCAGCGCTCATGCGGCGGTATCCAATGCGCGGCTCTCTGCCGGAACGGGAAGACGGATGGTGAGGACAGCGCCACTGCGGTCGCTGCGGTTGGCGGCCGAGATCGTGCCGCGCATTGCCTCGACGAAGCCGCGCGAGATGGCGAGCCCGAGCCCGGTGCCGGGTCGGACATGATCGCCTTTCTGCACGCGGTAGAACTTGTCGAACACGCTCTCGAGCTCATCAGGCGGGATGCCGCCCCCCTCGTCCGCGATCTCGAGCACGACATGATCGCTGTCGCGCCGGCTGCGGATCGAGATGGTGGTCTCGGGCGGCGAATATTTGGCGGCGTTGTCGAGCAGGTTGAACAGCACCTGCTCGAACAGCACCGCATCGAGCTGCAGCATCGGCAGATCGGCGGCCAGCACGAGATCGACCTCGTGCGCGGTGAGAATCTTGGCTGCGCGCCGCAGCGCGCTGCCCACGATCTCACTGAGGTCGTGTAGCGCCGCGTTGGGTACGACGGCACCCGATTCGAGCTTGGTCATGTCGAGCAGATTGGCGATGAAGCGGTTCAGCCGCTCGGATTCGTCGATCACGGTCGCGAGCAGGTCGCGCTTCTCGGTGTCGGAGAGGGCGCTGGCGAGATCGCGCATGGTCGAGGCCGCCCCCAGCACCGAGGCGAGCGGCGTCTTCAAATCGTGCGAGATCGAGGTCAACAGCGCCGAGCGCAGCCGCTCGGACTCGACGGTGCGCTTGACACGGTCCATGTCCTCGACCAGCAGCACGCGCTCGATCGCCAGCGCGCCCTGATCGACCAGCGCGTCGAGCAGGCGGCGCTGGTCCGGTGTCAGCAGCGGACCGGTGCGGTCATCGTCGATGCCGATGACGCCGATCGGGCCGCGCCCGGTGCGCATCGGCAGGAACAGCCGTTTTGCACCCGGCAGCGTATCCGAGCCGCGGCCGGCGGGGCGGTCGTTGCTCCAGGCCCAGTTGGCGGCGGCAAGATCGGCCTGATCGAGCTCGTCCTCGGGCGGATAGCCGGATTTCACCGTGAGCAGGCCTTCTTCCGGCAGCAGCAACACCACCCGGACTTTCAGCATCAACGCGATCTGGTAGGCCGTCGCCCACAGCACGTCGTCGAGCGTCGCGGTGCCGGCGAGCTTGCGGCTGAAAGCGTAGAGCTGCTCGTTCATCCTGATCCGGCCGATGGCGGCATCGGCCTGGGTGCGCACGCGCGCCGCGACATTGGCGACGATCATCGCCACCACCATGAACAGCACGAAGGCGGCGACGTTGGTCGGGTCGGTGATCGTGAAGGTGTGGATCGGCGGCAGGAAGAAGAAATTGTAACAGAGCGAGGCTGCGACAGTCGCCAGCAGCGACGGCCATAGTCCGTAGCGGACCGCGACCGCCACCACCGCCGTCAGCAGCACGAGGTCGACGTTCTCGATGCCGAACCGCGGCTGAATCAGTTCGGCGGCGCCAAGGCCGATCAGCACGATGCCGAGAGCCTTCAGATATGGCAACGGATTGAACGGCTCGGACCGCACGGCGGTCTGCACCGCCGTCTTGGGCGCCGCTTCGCCCGGCAGCTCGTCGCCGGCGATGACATGAACCGTGATGTTGCCGGCGCGGCGCACCAAATCGTGCACGACGGAGCCGCGTGTCATCTCGAACCAGCGCGAGCGGGTCGACTTGCCGATCACGATCTGGGTGACGTTGTTGCCTTGCGCGAAGTTGACGACGTCGTCGGCGATGCGGCGACCGACCGCGGGAATGGTCAACGCCTCGCCGCCGAGCGATTCCGCGAGCCGCAGCGTATCGGCCAGCCGGTCGCGCTGCTCGTCGGACAATTGCAGCGATCGCCGCGTCTCGATCGAAACCGCGGTGAATGGCGCATGCAGCCGGTCCGCCAGCCGCTTGGTGTAGCGGACGAGACCGGCCGCGCGCGGATCCTCGCTGACGCAGACGAGGATGCGCTCGCCCGCAGCCCAGGGCCCGGGAATCGCATTGGCCTGCATGTGGTTGAGGAGCTGCTCGTCGACCCGCTCCGCGGTGCGGCGCAAAGCGAGCTCGCGCAACGCCGTCAGGTTCCCCGGCGAGAAATAATGCTCCAGCGCCCGCTCGGCCTGCTTGGGCACATAAACCTTGCCCTCCTTCAGGCGCTGGATCAAATCGTCGGGCGTGAGGTCGATCAGTTCGATCGCGTCGGCGCGATCGAACACCGAATCCGGCACGGTCTCGCGCACCCTGACATGGGTGATCTGGGCGACGACGTCGTTCAGGCTCTCGATGTGCTGGATGTTGACGGCGGTGTAGACGTCGATGCCGTGGGACAGCAACTCCTCGACGTCGAGATAGCGCTTGGGATGGCGACTGCCGGCCGCGTTGGTGTGGGCGAGCTCGTCGACCAAAGCGATCTGCGGCCGACGCGCGATCACCGCATCGAGGTCCATCTCCTCGACGATCTGCCCGCGATAGTCCAGCCGCTTTCGCGGGACCATCTCGAGCCCGCGCACCAGCGCCTCGGTCTCGGCGCGGCCGTGGGTCTCGACGAAGCCGACCACGACGTCGATGCCGGACTTGCGCTTGGCGTGGGCGCTTTGCAGCATCTCATAGGTCTTGCCGACGCCGGGAGCGGCGCCGACGAAGATCTTCAGCTTGCCGCTCGCGCTCCCTTCCCGCCGCGCTGCTTCCAGCAGCGCCTCGGGCGACGGACGTTGTTCGGGATCGCGGCGCTCTCGGACCATTTTGCCAATATAATCATCTGCCTGACGCGAGCCTAGACCGCTACCTGGCGGCGGCGCGATCCAGCAAGAGATTCAGTGCCAGAACGTTAACCCTGGGTTCGCCAATCAGGCCGAGCAAGGGGCCTTCGGTGTTGGCGGTCACGATCTGCTTGACCTGATCCTCCGGCATATTCCGCGCCTTGGCCACGCGCGGCACCTGGAATTGCGCCGCTTCCGGCGAGATATCAGGATCGAGGCCGCTGGCCGACGTCGTCACCAGGTCGACCGGCACGGCAGCGTTCGGATTCTCAGCCTTGAGCTTGTCTACAACTTCCCTGAGCCGGTCGGCCAGCGCCTTGCTGGTCGGGCCGAGATTGGAGCCACCGGAATTGGCGGCATTGTAGGGCGCGGGCACCGTCTTGGTCGAATCATTGGGGTCCGGCGCAACCGTCGCCGAGGGACGGCCGTGGAAGTATTTGTCGTCCCTGAACTCCTGCCCGATCAGGGCGGAGCCGATCACCTTGCCGTCCTTCTCGATCAGGCTGCCTTGGGCCTGCGCCGGGAAGAGCGCGCCGGCGATGGCCGTCATCGCCAGCGGATAGGCAAGGCCGGTGATGGCGGTGAGCACCAGCAAGAGGACGATGGCGGGGCGGATTTCTCTGAGCATGTTGGTCTCCTAAGTCTTCGTCGTTGCGCGCGGTGCCTTGCGCCGCGCGCCGACGGTTCAAGCCAGGTGCAAGGCGGTCACAACGAGGTCGATCGCCTTGATACCGATGAAGGGAATGACGATGCCGCCAAGGCCGTAGATCAACAGATTGCGCCGGAGCAGCGCACCGGCACCGACCGCGCGATAGGCGACGCCCTTCAGCGCCAGCGGAATCAGCGCGATGATGATCAATGCGTTGAAGATGATCGCCGACAGGATGGCGCTCTGCGGGCTCGACAGGTTCATGACGTTGAGCACATTGAGCTGGGGATAGAATGCCAAAAACATTGCCGGGATGATCGCAAAGTACTTGGCGACGTCGTTGGCGATCGAGAACGTCGTCAGCGCACCGCGCGTCATCAGGAGCTGCTTGCCGATCTCGACCACCTCGATCAGCTTGGTCGGGTTGGAATCGAGGTCGACCATGTTGCCGGCTTCGCGGGCGGCTTGCGTGCCGGTGTTCATGGCGACACCGACGTCCGCCTGTGCCAGCGCCGGCGCATCGTTGGTGCCGTCGCCGCACATCGCAACCAGCTTGCCCTTGGCCTGCTCGTCGCGGATCAGCTTGAGCTTGTCTTCGGGGGTGGCTTGCGCCAGGAAGTCGTCGACCCCTGCCTCCGCTGCGATGGCAGCCGCCGTCATCGGGTTATCGCCGGTGATCATGATGGTGCGAATGCCCATGCGGCGCAGCTCGGCAAAACGCTCGCGGATACCGCCCTTGACGATGTCCTTGAGCTGGATGACACCGAGCAGCTTGCCATCCTTCGCGACCGCCAGCGGCGTGCCGCCGGCCTTCGAGATATCGTCGGCAATGGCCTGGATCTCGCGAGCGAGGTCCGAGAGCCCGGCGGGCTGAATGGCACGCGCGGTGTTGCCGGAGGCAACGGCCAACGGCGCACCGCCACCGACATAATTCAGCATGGCATCGACCGCGCCCTTGCGCACCGACGAGCCACCGGCATCGACGCCGCTCATGCGGGTCTGCGCCGTGAACGGGATGAAGGTGGCGCCAAGCTCCGCCATGTCGCGGCCACGGATGCCGTATTTCTCCTTTGCCAGCACCACGATGGAACGGCCCTCGGGCGTCTCGTCGGCGAGCGAGGCGAGCTGGGCTGCGTCGGCGAGCTCCTGCTCGGACACGCCGCGCACCGGGCGGAACGCGGTCGCCTGCCGGTTGCCGAGAGTGATGGTGCCGGTCTTGTCCAGCAGCAGCGTGTCGACGTCGCCGGCGGCCTCGACGGCGCGGCCAGACATTGCCAGCACGTTGAAGCGCACCAGGCGGTCCATGCCGGCAATGCCGATCGCCGACAACAGCGCGCCGATCGTGGTCGGGATCAGCGTCACGAACAGTGCGACCAGCACGATCACCGAGATCGAGCCGCCGGCATAGGCCGCATAGCTCGGAATGGTGACGGTTGCGAACACGAAGATGATGGTGAGACCGGCGAGCAGGATATTGAGCGCGATCTCATTCGGCGTCTTCTGCCGCTCAGCGCCTTCGACCAGCTTGATCATGCGATCGATGAAGGTCGAGCCCTGGGCGGCGGTGATGCGGACGCGGATCCAGTCGGACAGCACCTGCGTGCCGCCTGTTACCGCCGACCGGTCGCCGCCGGATTCGCGGATGACAGGCGCGGACTCACCGGTGATGGCGGCCTCGTTGACGGAGGCGACGCCCTCGATCACCTCGCCGTCGGACGGAATGGTGTCGCCGGCCTCGACCAGCACGATGTCGCCGACCTTCAGGCTCGTGCCCGGCACCATCTTGAAGGCCCGGCCCGCGCCGGTCAGGAGCTTGGCCTGGCTCTCGGTGCGGGTCTTGCGCAGCGATTCTGCCTGCGCCTTGCCGCGGCCTTCGGCCACCGCTTCGGCGAAATTGGCAAACAGCACCGTGAACCAGAGCCAGACGATGATCTGGAAGGTGAAGCCGAGGCCTGCGCCGCCGGTGACGACGTCGCGCAGGAAGATCACCGTCGTCAGCGCGGCCACGACCTCGACCACGAACATCACGGGGTTCTTCACCATCAGCCGCGGATCGAGCTTGGTGAAGGAGGCGCGGATCGCGGGCATCACGATCCCTGGGTCGAGCATTGCCGAGACGGCAGCACGTTTTTGCAGTTTCATCGTATCCATGGAGGTCACTCCAGACAATCAGAAGAGGTTGCCGGCGTTCATCGCCAGATGTTCGACGATCGGGCCGAGCGCGAGCGCCGGGAAGAAGGTCAGGCCGCCCATGATCAGGATGACGCCGACGACGAGGCCGACGAACAGCCCCCCCGTGGTCGGGAACGTGCCCGTGGACGGCGGGATCGACTTCTTCTCCGCGAGCGATCCCGCGATGGCCATGGCCGGGACGATCATGAAGAAGCGGCCGACGAACATCGCGCTTGCGAGCGTCAGGTTGTAGAAGAAGGTGTTGCCGGTGAGGCCTGCGAAGGCCGAGCCGTTGTTGCCGGTCGCAGAGGTGAAGGCGTAGAGCACTTCGGTGAAGCCGTGCGGTCCGGCATTCGCCATCGAGGCGACGGCCGCAGGATAGACCACGCCGACGGCGGTCCAGCCGAGAATCATCAGCGGCAGCACCAGGATGGCCAGCATCGCCATCTTGACCTCGCGCGCCTCGATCTTCTTGCCGACATATTCCGGGGTGCGGCCGACCATCAGTCCGGCGACGAAGATCGCTAGGATGACGAACAGCAGCATGCCGTACATGCCGGCGCCGACGCCGCCGACGATGATTTCGCCGAGCTCGATGTTGATCAGCGGGATCATGCCGCCGAGCGCGGTGAAGCTGTCATGCATGGCGTTGACGGCACCGCACGAGGCAGCCGTGGTGACGACGGCGAACAGCGAGGACGCCACGATGCCGAAGCGGACCTCCTTGCCCTCCATGTTGCCGCCGGTCAGGCCCAGCGCATGGAGCATCGAGGTTCCGTTCGCTTCCGCCCAATAGGTGATGGCGACGCCTGCGACGAACAGCACGCCCATCACGGACAGGATCGCCCAGCCCTGGCGCTGGTTGCCGACCATACGGCCGAACACGTTGGTCATCGCGGCGCCAAGTGCGAAGATCGAAAGCATCTGCACGAAATTCGACAGCGCAGTCGGATTTTCGAACGGGTGCGCCGCGTTGGCGTTGAAGAACCCACCGCCATTGGTGCCGAGCATCTTGATCGCCACCTGGGAAGCGACCGGGCCGACCGCAATGGTCTGCCTGGCGCCCTCGAGCGTGGTCGCCTCGATATACGGGCCGAGCGTCTGCGGCATGCCCTGCCAGACCAGGAACAGCGTGTAGACCACGCAGATCGGCAGCAGCACGTAGAGCGTGCAACGGGTGACGTCGACCCAGAAATTGCCAACCGTGCGCATCGAGGCGCGCGAGAAGCCGCGGATCAGGGCCATCGCCAGCGCGATGCCGGTTGCCGCCGACAGGAAGTTCTGGGGCGTCAGGCCTAGCATCTGCACGAGATAGGACAGCGTGCTCTCGCCGCCGTAGTTCTGCCAGTTGGTGTTGGTGATGAAGGAGACCGCGGTGTTGAAGGAGAGATCCTCGGCGACCGCGCCCTGCCCGGCCGGATTGAAGGGCAATACGGCCTGAAGCCGCATCACGCCGTAGATGATGAGGAAGCCGCCAACATGGAACAGCAACATGGCGACCGTGTAGGTCAGCCAATGCTGCTCGCGCTTCTCGTCGACGCCGGAAATCCAGTACACGCCGGCCTCGATCGGGCGCAGCACCGGCGACAGGAACGTCCGCTCGCCGCCGAACACCCGCGTCATGTACCAGCCGAGCGGCTTGGTCAGCGCGACGATGATGGCGCAAAACAGAATGATCTGGAGCCAACCGATCACAGTCATGGAATCAACCCTTCAGGCTTGGTGTCCGGCGCAACAGCAGCAGGAGCACCGTCAGCAGGCAGGCGACGAGCACGGCGTCCGCCAGCAGCAATTCGACGAGCAGCAGCACGGGTCAGAACCGCTCGGGCCGCAGCAGTGCATAGGTGAGGTAGACCAGCAGACCGAACGAGACGGCACCGGCGAGCGCATAATCGAAGATCATGGTTTGCTCCGTCATAGCCGTTCGCAGGCGTAGGTGTAGCCGATCGCGAGGGCGAAGAAGCCGAAGCCCAGCGCCAGCATCAGAATGTCCATCATGGCGATACTCCTCATTGCGCCATCAAATCCGGCGCAACTTTCTCTCGGTGACCCGGCGGCTCGCGAAGGAAATGGAACGCATTTCCACGGGCGACAGCCCGGACTTTTGACCGTGCTGAAGTGCCACCCCGCTCATAGGTTTTCGAGATGAGGGCTATGGCAAAGATATAGGAATCTCATAAAGGCGGGGGCGATGCTCCATTGGGCGATGGTCGCGCACCCCGGCTGTCGTCCCCGCGAAGCGCAGATCCGGGACCTCAGCGCGAGCGCTTGCGCTCGTCGCGATAACCACAGGGAGTAGTTTGACGAAGGTTCGTGGTGACGAGCTTCGTACGACAACATCTCCCTGGGGCTATGGGTCCCCGCTTTCGCGAGGACGACAGTCGTGAATTGGGCGACAAGACTGCGCCTCTCACCCGCCCCCCACTTATGAAATCCCTATATCTCTCGCCCGATCCCCATCTCGTTTTCAAATGCACTCGCCGCCATCCTGGCAATGCCGGCCGACTGACCGACGCCAATTCCAGGAGGCCTGACATGACCGCCGCTCTCCGACGCCTCGACCCACCTTCCCTCGGCCAGCAGCTTCGTGCAGCACCGGCGATGACCCGGCCGCTGATGCTCGACATCATCGCGCACGCCGGCAGGCGCGTCCCCTCGCTCGGCCAAGGCGAACGCGCCGCACGCATCATGCGCCTGATCGACGTTGAAGCCTGGGCCGATGCGGCGCTGGCGCTGATCGAGCTCGAGCTGCCGATGTGGCAGGTCCGCCGCATCGCCTATGACGAGGGCGAGTGGCATTGTGCACTGTCGCGCGAGCGAGAGCTGCCGGACTGGCTGGATGCCGCGGTCGAGGCGCGCCATTCCGACCTCGCGCTGGCTCTGCTGTCGGCCTTCATCGAGGTCCGGACATTGGCCGCGGACGTGCCGCGGCCGAGCGTTCCTTCCGTTCGTCCTGTGCTGGATCCGCTTTACGAGCCCCTCGCCTGCGACAATTTCGGCTAGGGCAACCTCGCACTGTTCGCGCAGGTCCACCTCGTCAACGATGTAGCCTGAGCGACCGCCGTTCCCGGCTTTATGACCTTCCTATGAGATCGCCGCGGCTCCACCCTCGAAATCATATTCGTCACTAAGGATATTGAGCGCGCAGGCAGGGACACGCGTCCCGAGCCGGCATCGTTCAGAAGGAATAGATCCGTGAAACTCGTCGAACCTCCCTCGTGCAGCTCGCTTTCGACCATCGTCTTCATCGGCAGGAATCGCCGCGGACAATGGGTCGCTCAGGAACAACACGGCCTCTATGGCGGCCTGTTCGTCAGCCGTGCGCAGGCGATCAAATATGCGCTGTTCGAGAACGGACGGCATCCCGAGACCATTGTCGAGCTGCCGCGCGAGATCGAGCTCGACATGGCCAGGAGCCCCACTCCAGACATCTCGCACCGCGCCGCCTGAGCCGGCGACCTTACGGCGAAGCACCATGTTTATCCCTCCCGCTGCCTGGTTCACAGGCTTCATTCCGGACCTGCCGACGCCGTTCGATGCGGCGGACGCGGTCGATCTCGAGGCGTTCGCCGCGCTGTGTGAACGGCAGGTCGCGGCCGGCGCTCCAGCCATCGTGGTCTGCGAGACGGCCGGCGAGGCACCGACGCTCTCGCCGGCCGAGCAGGAGCTCGTCATTCGCACCGCGGTCGACGTCGCTCGCGGCCGCGTGCGGATCATCGCGGGCGCGATCTCCAATGCGACCAGCCACGCCATCGAACTCGCGCGGCGCGCGGAAGCTGCCGGCGCTGATGCCGTCATGTCGGTCGTGCCCGCCTACAACAAGCCGATGCGGGAGGGCACGCTCGCGCACTTTCGCGCGGTCGCCGGCGCGATCGGATTGCCGGTGATCCTGCACGACGTGCCCTCCCGCACGCTGCGGCCACTGGCCGACGAGACGCTCCTGCGCCTGGTCGAGTCCCGCCAATTCGTGGGCCTGCGTGACGGCAGCGACATCACTCGCCCGATGCGCCTCGCCCGGCATCTGCCGGCTGGCTTTCGCTTTCTATCCGGCGACGACGTTACCGCCTTCGCCTACATCGCGGACGGCGGCGATGGCGCGATCTCCGAGGTCGCCAACATCGCGCCGGATCTCTGCCGCACGATCTTCTCGCAGGTCAGGCAAGGCCGGCTGCAATCCGCACGCTATCTGCACAGGCGCCTGATCCCGCTCGTCACCTGCCTCTCCAGGGAGAGCCCGGCGGCCCTCAAGGGCGCCCTCGGCATGCTCGGCTTGATGCGGCCGGACACGCGGCTGCCGATCGTGCCGCTCAACCCCGCCGGCCAGGCGGAGATCGCCAGGGCCTTCGCCGCCATCGCAGACGAGGAACTGATCGATGGCGTCGGCGCCTGACTATGACATTCCCATACGGAGGCGCCGGGGCTCATCTCGCAATCCTATGCCGCGATCATCATCCTACGGGATGGATTGGGGCGGCACTCGCCGCGCCACAGAGAAGGACTTCCGACAATGTCGATGCTGACCCACGGCCTTGAACGGCCTCTCGCCTGGGCGGAGCGCCCGCTACAGATATCGGCAACGCGCAAGGCCCAGCTCAAACGCCTCGCATTCGGCGCTCTGACCCTGCTCTCGATGGGCAGCGTGCTCACCGCGCTCATTGCGCTGCGGACCGCAATCTATGTCTGGCATCTCCACGCCTGAACCCGCAGCGGCAGACATCATGACCCTGCAGATGTGTGAGGAGGCCGCCATGGCTGCCATCGCTCTTCAAGCCAGAACCAGGGCAATCCGCTGGTCGCACTGGCAGCACGATGGCTGGAGGGCGTGACGCGACATCTGGCCCACCTTGCGAGGTAACGACATGATCGAACTCAAGATCGTCATCCTGGTCGCATTGATGGGCGCATTGCTGCTGGGCATGCGGGTCACCGCGCGCCCGGCCTCGGACGGCTAGCATGCAGCCGTTCAAGGGAAATCTCGAGCAGGCGGTCACAATGACCATCCTGACCATGACGCTGAGCCTGATCTGGGGCGCGATCCTGACGCTCGTGATCACGCTTGTCGCGCGCGGGCTCGGCGTCTAGCTCCTCGCTTCCCGCTCGATCAGCCGCGCCAATTCCGCCGCGGTGACCTCGATCGGCCGGCCGCTGCGCTCGACGCGGGCATGGATCAGCGCACCCTGGAGCGACGACGTGCAGAGCACGGCAAGTGTTTCCGCACGAGATCTGACGAAGCCGTCAGCGACAAGCTTGTCACGCAGGATGGACAGTCGCGCCGCATAGGCCTTGCGACCGGCATCGGACACGGCACGCTCGCGCGGCGCAAGCTCGAGCAGCACGGTCGTGATCGGGCAGCCGTTGCGAAAGCCGGAGCCCTGCATCCACCCCGCCAGTAGTCTTGCGTGCGCTCGCAAGAGGTCGGCGGTCGAGCTGCACTCTTCCGCGAGCTTGGCGACCGTCGCCGCGACGCGGCGGCCCGCCTCCTCCACCGCCGCCACCGCGATGGAGGATTTTCCATCCGGAAAGTAATGGTAGAGCGAGCCTTTTGGTGCACCGCTGACGTCGACGATGTCGTTCAGGCCGGTCCGGGCAAAGCCCTGGCGGCGGAACAGCGTCACCGCGGCATTGATGATGGGCTGGCGGTGTTTTGGCACGGCCGGCATGGCGCTCTCCCCCTCGCACGAAATTATATTGATTGGTCTACATCAGCCTCCGACAGTCAAGCCTGGATCATAACAGGAGAGGCAAATGCCAATGGGAGTGACCTTCGAGGTAAACGACGGCGTCGCGCGGATCGGGCTCGACGACGGCAAGGTCAATGTGATGTCGACCACCATGCTGGGCGAGATCGGCGCCGCCTTCGACCGGGCCGAGACGGAAGCCGAGATCGTGGTGCTGCGCTCGGCGCGGCCCGGCATCTTCTCCGCCGGCTTCGATCTCAAGGTGTTCGCCGCCGGCGATGCCGCCAAGAGCCTCGAGATGGTCCGCGCCGGCGCCGAGCTCGCGCTGCGGCTGATGTCGTTTCCGCATCCGACAATCGGCGTGATGGAAGGTCATGCCTTTCCGATGGGAACGTTTCTGCTGCTCGCCTGCGACGTCAGGCTGGGCGCGCGCGGGCCGCACCGCATGGGGCTGAACGAGGTCGCGATCGGCATCGCGCCGCCGAGCTTTGCCATCGAGCTCGCGCGCAGCCGCCTGCATCCGGCCTGGCTCAGCCGCACCGTCACGCTCGGCGAAATGTACGAGCCCGAGGAGGCGCTGACCGCCGGCTTTCTCGATCGCGTGGTCGCGCCGGAGAGGGTCGACATCACGCTCGAGGAGGTCATCGTGGCATTGCGCGCGATCCACAAGCCGTCGCATGCAACCGCAAAGAAGCGCCTGCGCCAACCGGCCACGGACGCGATGCGTATGGCGATCGACCGTGAACTGACCATGGCTGCCTATGAGACGAGCAGCCGGGCGCGCAGCGCGGTGGCGATGCCCGGTTGACGCCGCCTGTCCGGCGGAAAAGACCCGGCCGATCTGGCGCAATTCTAGGGAACCGTGTAGAGCGGTTGCATGAGCACTGGCAATGTCAACGTCGTCGCCCACCCCCTGGTCCAGCACAAGCTCTCGCTGATGCGGGAGAAGGACCGCTCGACCAAGAGCTTTCGCGAGATCCTGAACGAGATCGGGATGCTGCTTGGCTATGAGGTGACCCGGGATTTGCCGCTGGAGCTGGTCGAGATCGAGACGCCGATCGCGCCGATGCAGGCGCCCAAGATCGCCGGCAAGAAGCTCACGCTGGCGCCGATCCTGCGCGCCGGCGTCGGCTTCCTCGACGGCATGCTGGCGCTGATGCCCTCGGCGCGCATCGCCCATATCGGGCTCTACCGCGACCCCGAGACGTTGCAAGCCGTGGAATATTACTTCAAGGCGCCGCAGGACCTGTCGGATCGCACCGTGATCCTGATGGATCCGATGCTGGCGACCGGCAACTCGGCCTGCGCCGGCGCCTCCCTGCTCAAGGCTCGCGGCGCCCGCGACATCCGCTTCGTGTGCCTTCTGGCCGCGCCCGAGGGCATCGCGCAATTCCAGAGCGAGCATCCGGACGTGCCGATCTGGACCGCCGCGATCGACGAGCGGCTCAACGACCACGGCTACATCGTGCCGGGCCTGGGCGATGCCGGCGACCGGATGTTCGGCACCAAGTAGACAGGTTGGCGCGATCGGGTTACTCCCCTTGCCATGAGTGCCAACGCGTTTTCGCTGCAATCGCTGATCCGGACCGAGGCCGCCGCCGATCCCGCCTTCGTATGCGACGGCACGTGGGTCTCGCGAGCTGAGTTCTCCGAAAGGATCGAGCAAACCGCGGCCTGGCTTGCGGCGCAAGGCATCGGCAAGGGCGACGTGATCGCGATCTGGCTGGTCAACCGGATCGAATGGGTCACGCTGCTGTTCGCCGCCGCCCGCCTTGGCGCGATCGTCGCGGCCGTCAATACCCGCTATCGCAGCGCGGAAGTCGCGCATCTGCTTCGTTTGTCCGGCGCCAGGCTGATGGTGGTCGAGGCCGCATTCCGCTCGGTGGATTTTGCCGCGATCCTCGCGGATGTCGCCAAGGACGAAACTCCCGCGCTGCAACGGCTCGCGGTGATCGGCGCGGATGCGATCCCTGCGCACTGGCCCTGCGTGCGCTTCGATGCCTTCGACACGCCCTATCCGCCGGCGCCAGCTCAAGATGACGTCGATCTTCCGGTACTGCTCTACACGACATCGGGCACTACCAAGGGGCCGAAGCTGGTTGCGCATTCGCAGCGCACGCTGGCCACGCACGCCACCTCCGTTGCCCACGCGCTTCAGCTTGATCCGCAGCGTCACGCGCTGCTGGCCATGCTTCCGTTCTGCGGCACGTTCGGCATGACGAGCCTGCTCGGCTTTGTCGCAGCCGGTGCAACCATTCACGTGCTCGACGCCTTCGAGGCGGCGCCGGCGCTGAAGATCCTCGGCGAGCACAAAGTCACCCACTCGTTCGGCTCGGACGAGATGTTCCGGCGTATCCTCGCCCTCAACGATGCGCCACACCCATTCCCGCATCTCGAAGTCTGCGGCTTTGCCGCATTCCAGCCTGGCTGGCGCGAGCTTGCTGCGGAGGCCGAGGCGCGCGGCCTGCCGCTGTTCGGCCTCTATGGGTCGAGCGAGGTTCAGGCCCTATTCTCGATCACCCGCACCAGCGACACCTTTTCCGACCGAATTGAGGGCGGCGGCTGGCCGATGTCACCCGAGGCAAGCGTGCGCGTGCGCGACACCGAGACCGGCGAACTTGCGGCCGAAGGCGTTTCCGGCGAGATCGAGATCAGCGCGCCGTCACGCTTCCTCGGCTATTTCAACAACCTGGATGCGACGCGCGATGCGATCACCGCGGACGGGTTCTTCCGCACCGGCGACATCGGCCGGTTGCGCGGCGACGGTTCCTTCGTCTACGAGACCCGCGCGGGCGACGCCATGCGGCTCGGCGGCTTCCTCGTCGCACCCGGCGAGATCGAGGACGAGCTCAAATCCTGTGCCGGCGTGGCCGACGCCCAGGTGGTTGCAGTCGATCTCAAGGGTCAGGCGCGCTGCGTCGCCTTCGTGATCCCGGCGAAGGAGCCGCCAATGCAGGAGATGCTGGTCGCGCGCCTGCGCGAGCGGCTCGCCGGCTACAAGATCCCGGCCCGGATCTATGTCGTGGAGGCCTTCCCCGTCACCGACAGCGCCAACGGCGTCAAGATCCAGCGCGCCAGGCTTCGCGCCATGGCGATGGAGCGGATCGCCGCCGAATAGGCGGGCCGATTTGGTTTGCGCACAAGGCTCGTTCAGTACGACTTCGCGAGCCCCAGAACCTTCTCCGCGATGAAGCTGAGCGCGAGTTGCGGGCTGACCGGCGCGATGCGCGGGATCAGCACTTCTCGCAAGTAGCGCTCGACATGGAATTCCTTGGCGTAGCCGAAGCCGCCATGAGTCATCACGGCCTGCTCGCAGGCCGTGAAGCCCGCTTCGCCCGCAAGGTATTTTGCGGCATTGGCCGCAGCGCCGCACGGCATGCCCTTGTCGTACTGCCACGCCGCCGACATCACCATCAGCCAGGCCGCCTCGAGCTCGACCCAATTCACCGCGAGCGGATGCTGGATGCCCTGGTTCTTGCCGATCGGACGGTTGAACACCACGCGCGTCTTGGCATATTCCGTGGCCCGCGCCAGCGCCAGCTTGCCGAGGCCGACCGCCTCCGCCGCGATCAGGATGCGCTCGGGGTTCATGCCTTCGAGGATGTACTGAAAACCCTTGCCCTCTTCGCCGATGCGATCCTCCATCGGGATCTCGAAATCTTCGAAGAACAGCTCGTTGGAATCGACGATCTTACGGCCCATCTTCTCGATCTCGTGGACCTTGATCTTGTTGCGGTCGAAATCGGTGTAGAACAGGCTGAGGCCATGGGTCGGCGAACGCACCTCCTCCAGCGGCGTGGTGCGGGCCAGCAGCAGGATCTTGTGCGCGACCTGCGCGGTCGAGATCCACACCTTCTGGCCGTTGACGATGTAACGGTCGTTCTTGGCGACCGCGCGGGTCTTGAGCTGCGTGGTGTTGAGGCCGGTGTTGGGCTCGGTGACGGCGAAGCAGGCCTTCTCACGGCCCTCCACCATCGGCGGCAACATGCGCCTCCGCTGCTCCTCGGTGCCGAACACGACGACGGGATTGAGTCCGAACACGTTGATGTGCACGGCGGATGCGCCGGACATGCCGGCACCGGATTCGGCGATGGTGCGCATCATGATCGCAGCTTCGGTGATGCCGAGCCCCGAGCCGCCATATTCCTCCGGCACGCAGATGCCGAGCCAGCCGGCGTCGGCAAGTGCTTTATGAAAATCGTGCGGGAAGCCGCCGTCATGGTCCTTCTTCAGCCAGTAGGCATCCGGAAAGCCTTCGCAGATCTTGGCGATGGCATCGCGAATGGCTTCCTGCTGATCGGTGAGCGCGAAATCCATGTTCTTGATCTCCTTTTCGGGAGCCGCGACCGCCATCTCCCGTCTCTTCGCGTTCCCCGCTCAAAGGCCGGGCCGCTTGCTTCGCGCCCTGACGTGCCCTTGCCTGGGTTCTTAGCTCGAAAAACCGCGTACAGATACGTGAATTTGTCTATCAAGTGTGTCTACCATGCATAGGGTCATGCGACGTAAAGCTATTAGCGCGCCGTTATTTCGCAGGGAGGAAACCGCGATGGCCGGACTTTATTTCGAAGACTTTTCCGTAGGCCAGGAGTTCAGGCATCCGCTAACCCGGACCGTCACGGAGATGGACAACACCATGTTCAGCCTGCTGACGCTCAATCCGCAGCCGCTGCACATCGATGCGCATTTCGCCGAAAAGACCGAGTTCGGCCAGCGCATTTTCAACAGCCTTTACACCCTCGGCATCATGATCGGCATGACGGTCTATGATACGACCATGGGGACCACCGTTGCCAATCTTGGCATGACCGACGTCACCTTTCCAAAACCGGTCTTCCATGGCGACACGTTACGGGCCACGACAAAGGTGCTCTCGGTGCGGGAATCCAAATCGCGGCCCAAAGCCGGCATCGTCGAGTTCGAGCACCATGCCTTGAACCAGAACGACGAGATCGTCGGCAAATGCCGCCGCATGGCGATGATGCACAAGAGGCCGGTCTGATGCGTTCGATGCTGTTCGTGCCGGGCGATTCCCCGCGCAAATTCGAGAAGGCGAGCGAAGGCAAGGCCGACGCGCTGATCATCGACCTCGAGGATTCCGTCGTCACCGAGAAGAAGGCGGAGGCGCGCGGGTTGACGCTGACGATGCTCAAGGGCCAACGCGGCTCGCACCAGCTCTATGTCCGCGTCAACGCGCTCGACACCGGCATGACGCTCGCCGATCTCGCCGCGGTGATGCCGGGCAGGCCCGACGGCATCGTGCTGCCGAAATCGCAGGGCGGTGATGACGTAAGGCAGGTCGCAACCTGGCTCGAAGCCTTGGAAGCCGCGGCCGGCATCGCGATCGGCACCACCCGCATCGTCTGCGTGGCGACCGAAACCGCGGGCTCGATCTTCGGGCTCGGCAGCTACAAGGGCTGCTCCTCTCGCCTCGCCGGCCTGATGTGGGGCGCTGAAGATCTCTCGGCTTCGCTCGGCGCCACCGAGAAGGCCTCCGGCGGCGTGTTCCACAGCCCCTATCGTCTCGCGCGCGATCTCTGCCTGATGGCGGCGGCTGCGGCCGAGGTGGCGCCAATCGATACGGTCTATACCGACATCGACAACCTCGCCGGTCTCGAGCAGGAAACACGCGCGGCGCGCCGCGACGGGTTTTCCGCCAAGGCGCTGATCCATCCCAAGCACGTCGATGTCGTCAACGCGGCGTTCGAACCGACCGAGGCCGAACGCACCTGGGCGGAAAAAGTGATCGCGGCATTCGCCAGCAATCCCAATTCCGGCACGCTGCGGCTCGACGGCCAGATGATCGACAAGCCGCATCTTCGCGCCGCGAAGAAGATCCTCGGCCAGCCCTAGGCAGCCGGGGGCTGCGGCCGAAAGCGTCGGCTTGAAGCTGCGGCCTTAGTCGAACCCCTGAACCGGCGGCGCCGAGGCTTGCGCCGGAGCGGCGGGAGCGGCCTGAACCGGCGGAGCCGGATTGCCGGCAGCTCGCATCTGACCGTTGGCTGCCATCGCCTCGCGGGTGCGCGTCGGGCTTCTGGTCGCGGCCGCGCGGCGCGGCGGCGGCCGATGTCCTGCCGAGTGAGAACCTCTCATACCCCAGGACCGAGCGATTGACGGTCCAGCAGTGTAGCCGATCAAGGCTCCGGCAACCGCACCGACTGGGCCCAGCACGACCGCGCCGGAGACGGCGCCGAGCGCCGCATCGCCCGCGCGCTCCTGCGCAACCGCGCTCACGGGCACACACGCCAGCATTGCGACAGCAGTAATTAGAGCCTTGGTCATCGGAGCGCCTCCCTCGCGGGAAATCACTCGTTCTCAAATATGGCCACAGGAGGTTCGCTTGCCGGCCAACTAATGGCAATCGACTGGTGGAACCCGGCAGCGGATTGACGATGGTTTCCCTCTCCTCGCGAGCGGGAGGGTCGTCGCATTTGACTTCGGCAACACCTCGCCGCGCGCCTCGTCCTTCGAGACGACCGCTTCGCAGTCTCCTCACGATGAGGCTAAGCAGCATCGTACCCGTTGAACTGCCGCTACGCATCCGTCCTCATCCTGAGGAGCCCGCCTAAAGCGGGCGTCTCGAAGGGTGGCCGCAGGAACTGCTCTCAAACGCGTTCGCCCCGCCGCGCGGGACGAAGCGAGAGCAACTACACGATCTTGATCGACATATCCGGCAAGCCCTCGAGCTTGCACAGCAGCACGTCGCCCTTCACGACGGGACCGACATTCTCCGGCGTGCCGGAATAGATGATATCGCCGGCTTTCAATTCGAAGGCTTCCGACAGCTTTGCGATCTGCTCGGCCACGTTCCAGATCATCTTGCTGAGATCCGAGTTCTGCTTCACCGTGCCGTTGATCGCCAGCGAGATGGCGCCCTTGTCGAAATGCCCGGTCTTGCTGGCCGGATGAATCGGGCCGATCACCGCGGCGTGGTCAAAACTCTTGCCGATCTCCCAGGGCTTCTTCTCCGCGGCCATGCCGTTCTGGAGGTCGCGCCGGGTCATGTCGAGGCCGAGCGCGTAGCCATAGACGTGGTCGAGTGCCTGATCGACCGGGATATTGGTGCCGCCTGATTTCAGCGCGGCGACCAGCTCGACCTCGTGATGATAGTTCTTGGTCAGTGACGGATAGGGATGATCGGCGACCTCGCCGACCGCGACGTTCTGGATCGCGTCGGTCGGCTTCTGGAAGAAGAACGGCGGCTCGCGGTTCGGGTCCGAGCCGCGCTCGATCGCGTGCGCGGCGTAGTTGCGCCCGATGCAGTAGATGCGGCGGACCTGAAACACCTGGCTCTCGCCGACGATCGGGATCGTGACCATCGGCACCGGAAAGATCGGCTTCGGTCCGGCCTGCGCTGCGGCCGGCGCCGCTTCGGCGATGCCCGCCGCGGTCATCGCGGCTGCGGCAGTGAGCACGTCACGTCGAGACGTCTTCGTCATGGTTCTGTTCCCTGGCTTGGGGGAAGTTTCCTCAAGGGCGTTCTTAGAACCAAACGACCGGCAGGCCAATGGCCCGTCCGCTACACCTTGAGTCGCGAGATGATCGACATCATGATTTCAGCGAACTCCGCGCCGTCTCCGGCGCCATCAGCGTCGCGACGATCGTGATGATCGAGAGTGCGATGATGTAGACGGACACGGCCCAGTACGAGCCGGCCCACGCCAGCAGCGCGGTCGCAATCAGCGGCGAGAAGCCGCCGCTCAGCGCCGCTGCGACATTGGCCCCGAGCGAGGCTCCGCTGTAGCGGACCTGGGTGCGGAACAGCTCCGGCATGAACGCGGCCTTCGGCCCGAACAGCAGCGCATGTGTCAGCGTCATCGTGACGACGAGCGCCAGCGTGATCAGCGCCGGCTCCTTCGTATCGAGGAACCAGAACAACGGAAACGCCAACGCCACCGAGAACACGCCGCCGGCGAGATACAGCGCTTTGCGCCCGAAGATGTCGGACAGCCAGCCGGCGAGCGGCAACGTCGCGAACTCGACGAGGGCGGCATAGACCACGGCATCCAGGATCACCTGGCGCGGCAGCCCGAGCTTCGTCGTGGCATAGACCACCGTGAAGACGGTGAGGAGATAAGCAAGCCCGACCTCCGACACCGTGATGCCGATCGCCAGCAGAAAGCTGCGCCAGTCGCGGCGGAGCACTTCCAGCACCGGCTGCGCCAGCACCTCCTTGCGCTCGACCACCTCCTTGAAGTGCGGCGTCTCCGCAAGCTTGAGCCGCACGATGAAGCCGACACCGACGAGCAGGATGCTGATCAGGAACGGCACGCGCCAGCCCCAGCTCAGGAAATCGGCTTCGGGCAGCTTGGTCATCAAGCCGAAAATGCCGGTCGAAGCGGCAACACCGACGGGAAAGCCGATCTGCACCAGGCTGCCATAGAAGCCGCGGCGATTGCCGGCATGCTCGATCACCATGACGACCGCGCCGCTCCATTCGCCGCCCAGGCCGATGCCCTGGACGAAGCGCAGCACGATGAGCAGGATCGGCGCCCACACGCCGATCTGGTTGTAGGTCGGCAGGCAGCCGATCAGGAAGGTGCCGAGCCCCATCGCGATCATGGTCGCGACCAGCATGGTCTTGCGACCGAGCCGGTCGCCGTAATGCCCGATGATGGCGCCGCCGATCGGCCGCGCCACGAAACCGACCGCATAGGTCGAGAACGCCGCCAGCGTGCCGACGAAGGGATCGAAGCTCGGGAAGAACAGCTTGTTGAAGACCAGCGCCGCCGCCGTGCCGTAGATCAGGAAGTCGTACCATTCGATGGCGGTGCCGAGCGCGCTCGCCCACACCACATGCGCCGTCGTCGATTTCTCCGCCGCCGCGGAGACTTCCGTTGCTGCCGTCATGCCCTGCCCCAGAGATTCCCGAGAGCATCATGGCCAATCGTGCCGAGGGTTGCAACCTGCAGGGGTGATGGCTCTCACAGGATAACAACGCGGGATTTTGTGCGCCTGTGTCGCAACATCCTTCTTGAGATGAGCTCTTGCGACGAAGCAATCCAGGCTGCCTCCGTGGAGTCTGGATTGCTTCCGCCTTCGCCAAGGCTTCGGCGGACAAGTCGCTGCGCTCGCAATGACGGGTGCTGAAGCAGCGGTGCCCCCTGTCGTCCGACCCGCCGAGAGGAACTCATTCCAATGCCTAATTCATCATTGACAAACTAATTTGCTTATATCTAATTTATCTCAAGAACAGCCAGCCGCGCCATGCGGCCAATAAAAGAGAGGAAACGACGATGAGAGGGCTTCTGGCCTGCGCCATGCTCGCGGCCATGACTTCGGCAGCCATGACCACAGCGGCCACTGCACAAGTCTCCGACGACGCGGTGCGGATCGGCGTGCTGACGGATCTGTCGAGCTGGGGCCGCGACAACTCAGGGCCGGGCTCGGTCGAGGCCGCGAAAATGGCGGTGGAAGAATTCGGGCCGACCGTGCTCGGCAAGCCGATCGAGATCATCAGCGCCGATCACCAGATGAAGACCGACGTCGGCGTGCAGATCGTGCGCGGCTGGTTCGACAACGGCAAGGTCGACGCGGTCGTCGACATCCCCAATTCCGGCATCGCGATCGCCGTCCACAACATGGTGCGCGAGCGGGGCAAGGTCGCGCTGCTCTCGGGCCCCGGCGCAAGCTCGCTGACCGACGAGCTGTGCAGCCCGAACACCGTGCACTTCACCTACGATACCTACGCGCTGTCGAAGGTGACGGCCTCCGCCGTGATCAAGGAGGGCGGTAAGTCCTGGTACTTCATCACCGCGGACTACGCCTTCGGCCAGCAGCTCGAGAAGGACGCTACGCGCTTCGTCAACGAGATGGGCGGAAAGGTCCTGGGCGGCGTGAAGCATCCGACCAACACCGCGGACTTCTCCTCCTTCGCGCTCCAGGCGCAAAGCTCGAAATCCGACGTCGTCGCATTCGCCAATGCCGGCCAGGACACCGACAACGCGATCAAGCAGTCGGGCGAGTTCGGCCTCGTCCAGGGCGGCCAGAAGCTCGTCGGCCTCTTGATGTTCGACACCGACGTGCACGCGATCGGCCTCAAGGCCGCGCAGGGCACCTACATGACCACGGCCTCGTACTGGGCCATGGACGAGGCAACGCGCGCCTGGTCGAAGAAGTTCTACGAGCGCACCAAGGTGATGCCGACCATGATCCAGACCGGCGTCTACGGCTCGGTGCTGCACTATCTCAAGGCCATCAAGGCGGCCGGCACCGACGATTCCGCCAAGGTGATGGCCAAGATGCGCGAGCTGCCGATCGAGGATACATTCGTCCATGGCGGCAAGTTGCGCGAGGACGGCCGCGTCATCCGCGACATGTATCTCGCCAAGGTGAAGAAGCCCGAGCAGTCGAAGGAGCCGTGGGACTATCTGGACATCGTCAAGACCGTGAAGGGCGAGGACGCCTTCCGCCCGGTCTCCGAGTCCAAATGTCCGCTCCTGAAGAAGTGAGGCCAAGATGACCGGCAGCGAGCATAGCGCAATTGAGATTTACGAGTGCGATGTGCTCGTGGCCGGATCCGGCTGCTCCGGCATGTCGGCCGCGATCACCGCGCGCCATCGCGGCCTCGACGTCTTGATCGTCGAGAAGGAGCCGCGCTTCGGCGGCACCACCGCCCGCTCCGGCGGCTGGCTCTGGATTCCCGGCACCTCGCTGGCAAAGGCCTACGGCATCGCGGAGACGCCGGAGCAGGCCCGCACCTATTTGCGGCATGAGGCCGGCAACAATTACGACGCCGCGCGCGTCGATGCATTTCTCTCGGCCGGCCCCGAGGCCGTCGATTTCTTCACCACCAAGACCGCGCTCCGCTTCGACATGCCGCTGGTGTTCCCCGACTACCACGCCGAAGCTCCGGGCGGCGCGCAAGGCGGTCGCTCCATGGTAACGCGCCCGTTCGACGGCCGCGAGCTCGGCGACCTCATCAAGACGCTGGGCATGCCGCTCCCCGAGCTGACCGTGTTCGGCATGATGCTGGGAAGCGGCAAGGAGATCATCCACTTCATGCGGGTGACGAAGTCGCTGACCTCCGCGGTCTACGTCGCCAAGCGCTTGTCGCGTCACCTGATGGACGTGCTGCGCTACGGCCGCGGCATGACGTTGACCAACGGCAATGCGCTCGCCGGACGGCTGGCGAAATCCGCGCAGGATCTGAAGATTCCGATGTGGCTGTCCTCGCCGGTGCGCGAGCTGACGGTCGAGAACGGCGCGGTCACCGGCGCGATCGTTTCGCGCGAGGGACGCGAGGTGCGAATCCGCGCACGCCAGGGCGTCGTGCTCGCCTGCGGCGGCTTCCCGCATGACGTCGAGCGCCGCAGAAAGATGTTTCCGCACGCACCGACCGGCAACGAGCATTTCTCGCCGGGGCCGACCGGCAACATCGGCGATGGACTGCGTCTCGCAGAATCCGCTGGCGGCCAAGTCGAGAATCGACTGCCGAACGCGGCGGCCTGGGTGCCGGTGTCGCTGACCACGCGCAAGGACGGCTCGAAGGGCGTGATGCCCCATTTCATCGATCGCGCCAAACCCGGCGTGATCGCGGTGATGCGCGACGGCAAGCGCTTTGCCAATGAGGGCAATTCCTATCACGACTTCGTTCAGGCCATGATCAAGGCCGCCAAGCCCGGCGAGGAGATCGCCGCCTTCCTCGTCTGCGATCACAAGACGCTGCGCAAATACGGCCTCGGCTGCGTGCCGCCCTTCCCGATGCCGCTGGGTCATCACCTCGATACCGGCTATCTCATGCGCGGCGATACGCTGGAGGCGCTGGCGGCCAAGACCGGCATCGACGCGGCGGCGTTCATCGATACCGTCAAGCAGTTCAATGCCACCGCGCCGCAAGGCCATGATGCCGCCTTCGGCAAGGGCTCGAAGGCCTATAACCGCTACCAGGGCGACGCGATGCACGGCCCGAACCCTTGCGTCGCGCCGATCGAGAACGGGCCGTTCTATGCCATCAAGATGGTGGTCGGCGATCTCGGCACCTATGCCGGCATCGTCACCGACGCGAACGCGCGGGCGCTCGATGCCGAGGGCCGGGTCATTCCCGGGCTCTATGCCGCCGGCAACGACATGGCGAGCATCATGGGCGGCAATTACCCGGGGGCCGGCATTACGCTTGGGCCAGCGCTGACCTTCGGCTACATTGCCGGGCGTCATCTCGCCGACAGCGCCGCCAAGCGCGACGCGGCGTAAGCCACGCCAGGAGGCGCATGAAGAGGGAAAGCCGCGGCATCCAGTCCATCGAGGTCGGCGGAGAATTGCTCCGCGCGCTCGCAAGGTGTGGCGAGCCGATGATGCTGCGCGATCTCGCGCGCGAGGCCGGCATGTCGCCCGCCAAGGCGCACCCTTACCTCGCCAGCTTCTCCCGCATCGGGCTGATCGAGCAGGACGAGACCACCGGCCGCTACGAGATCGGCGCGCTGGCGCTGGAGCTTGGCCTGATCAGCCTGCGCCGGCTCTCCGGCGTGCGCATCGCAAGGCCGAAGATCGCCGCGCTCGCGAGCCAGATCGGACATGCGGTCTCACTGGCAGTCTGGGGCACCTACGGCCCGACCGTCGTCCAGCTCGAAGAGCCAGCCCAGCCGGTCCACATCGTGATGCGCGCGGGGTCGGTGATGGCGCTGCTGGAGACGGCCACGGGCCGCGCCTTTGCGGCGTTCCTGCCGGAGAAGACCATCAACGCCGCGCTGGAGAGCGGGCTCGATCGTCACGGCGTCGGCTACAATCCGAAGCGCACCGTGAAGGGCCCGAAGGTCGCCGAGATGCTGACTGAGGTCCGCAAGCACGGTCTCGCCCGCGCGCTCGGCGATCCCCTGCCCGGCGTCAACGCGTTCTCGGCCCCCGTGTTCGATCATTCCGGCCATGTCGCGCTGGTCATCACGGCGATGGGACCCGAAGGCACGTTCGATGCGCGCTGGGACAGCCCGATCGCGCATGCTCTGCGGGATTGTGCCGGCGGAATCTCGAAGCGGCTCGGCTATGGGATGACGGTTGCGGCGGAGTGAGGGCCTACTTGTCCTTCACCGGCACCGTGTAATTCAGGACCAGCCTTCCGCCATCCGGATAGATCGTCTGCCCCGTGATGTAGGACGCATCGTCGCTCGCCAGGAACGCGACGACCGAGGCCACCTCGCTCGGCTCGCCGCCGCGGCCTGCCGGCGTGCGGGACATCACGGTCTTGCGCGCGTCCTCCGAGGTGTAGATCGACGACGCCACCATGTCGGTCAAAATCGTGCCCGGCCCGACCGCGACGACGCGGATGTTGTGCGGGGCGAGCGCGACCGCGGCGACCGAGGTGAGCTGCTTCATGCCGCCCTTGGACATCGCGTAGGTCGCCAGCGCCGGGATCGCCAGCAGCGCGTTCACCGAGGACATGTTGATGATGACCCCGCCGCCGCCTTGCGCGATCATCTGCTTCGCCGCGGCCTGGACGCCGAAGAACGCGCCCTTCAGATTAATGCCGATGATCTCGTCGAATTCCTCCTCGGATATCTCCAAGATGTCCCGGTTGCGGGCGACGCCGGCATTGTTGACCATGATGTCGAGCCGGCCGAACTCTTTCACGGCGGTGGCGACAAGCTGGTCGACGTCGGCGCGCCTGGCGACGTTGCCGACAACGGTGCGCAAGGCCTCCGGATGTCCGAGCTCGGCAGCCGTCTTGGCGAGGCCCTCGGCATCGACATCCGAGATCACGACCTTGACGCCGTCATCCAAAAATCTCTTCGCGCAGGCCTTGCCGATGCCGCGCGCTGCGCCAGTGATGGCGGCGACCTTACCGGATAGCTTCATGGTCTCACTCCAGATAAGAGAACCTCAATTCGCCGCCGACCGCGTCGTCGCCGGCATGTAAATCTGCGCGTAGCCTTCCTTGATCGCGGCGGTGATGCGGTCGAGGCGGCGGTCGATGTGCTTTTCCAGCACGGAGACGCAAGTCCCCTCATTGCGCGCCTTGAGGCCTTCGACCACGGCGCGGTGCTCGCCTTGCGTGTTGGAGCGGTTGACGCGGTCCATGTCGATCCAGCGCACGAAGCGGATGCGGGCGTTGACGTTGCGCAGCACGCGCAGCATCTCGGCATTTTCAGACATCGCCATCAGCCGCTCGTGAAAGGTCTCGTCGAGCTCAACCTGCTCCAGCGAGGAGCGCTCGCCGGGATCGGGGCCGGTGGCTTCGAGGAACTTCAAGAGCGAGTCGATATCTTCGTCCCTGGCGCGCTTGATGGCAAGGCGGATCGAGGCGACCTCGATCGACTTGCGCAGCTCGTAGAGATCAAAGATCTCGCGCGCGTCGAGCTCGCGGCAGAAGAAACCCTTGCCCGGCGTGAAGCGCAGGAAACCCTCGGTGTTGAGACGGTTCAGCGCCTCTCGCAGCGGCGTACGGCTGACGCCGAGGCGTTTGGCCAGCTCGCCTTCGTTGAGCCGTTCGCCCGGCTTGAACGCGTAGCTCACGGCCATTGCCTTGAGCTGTTCATAGACACGATCGACGATACTGTCGGAAGCGAGTTCCACGTTGCTGTTCATAAGTTGCACTTGGGCTCGAACACAGCCGAATATAGGGGGGACGCGGGCGCGATGGCAATGCGCGGGGGCAGAGCTAGCAGAAGTTGTTCAAGCCTTTGCGACGATCGGAATCACGCAAAGACGCGCGGGCGCAGTCCGGCGTGAAACCAGGTGATCATGGAATAGATGTCGTAGACCGGCAGGCCGACCTCGGCCTGAAGCGCTGCCGCATAAGGCGGCATGTTGGTGCATTCGAGCACGATCGCGCCGACATCGGGATTTTTGGCGACGAGCTGCTTGCCGGCCTCGACCACGTCGCGCTCGGCCTGCGCGATGTCCATGTCGTCCTTCTCGGCCTTGATCAGGACGCGGAAGAATTCCTTGCCGTTCTCGGTGCCGACCAGCGGCGTGTCGAGCGGCACGCCGGCGCCTTCGAGATGGGCCGGCGTCAAGGTCGAGCCCGACACCGTGACGAGGCCGACGCGCTTGCCCGGCGGCAAGGTCGCCTGCACCCACGGCACCTGCATCAGCGACGAGGTCGCGACGGGAACGCCGACTGCGGCGGCGATCTCCTTCTGGAACAGCGAGAGAAAGCCGCAATTGGTGGTGATGGCCTCGGCGCCGAGCCGGACCAGATCCTTGGCGGCATCGATGAAGTCGGGCAGCAGGCCCGCCGCGCCCTTCAGCACCACCTTCTCCGGCGAAGCGCCGCTCACCACGCGATAGAGCACCGGAAACGGCCAGGTCGTGCCGTTGCCCATGTCGCCGGGAATGCGGGGGAAGCGCGCTTCCAGCATCAAGATGCCGAGCGGCGCGCCATAGATGGCCTTGCCGCCGCGGGCGATGCGAGAGGGTAAATTGGCTGAATGGGTCATGTTGCGACCTCAGAGGAAACGTTCAGGCGCAAACGGCGCCAGCGGAATCTCAGGCGGCTTGCCGCTGAGGAGCTGCGCCACGAGCCGGCCGGTGCGGGCCGAGCCGACCAGGCCGACATGGCCATGGCCGAAGGCATAGATGATGTCGCGCGAGGCGCGCGCATAGCCGATGCAAGGACGCCCGTCGGGCATGCTCGGCCGATGCCCGAACCAGGTTTTTATGCGCGAGGGCGGAATATCTTTCGGAAGTTTTGGAAACATGCTGATGAGGTGGTTGCGCAATATCTCGGCGCGCTTCCAGTTCGGCGCGGCCTGAAGGCCCGCGATCTCGACCGTGCCGGCGGCGCGCAGGCCCTTGTTGGTCCAGTTCACCACCATCTTGGCGTCGGATGCCATCATCGAGCTGCGCGGACCTGATTCCGGGTGCTCGATCATGACATGGTAGCCGCGCTCGGTCTCGAGCGGCAAGGGATCGCCGACCGATGCGGTGAGCTGCTTCGAGCGGGCTCCGGCCGCGACGACGGCAGCATCGCAGGCGATCTCGCCGGTCTCGGTAAGGACGGCCACGAGCTTGTCGCCGGACAGCTTTAGGCCCGTCGCCTTGGCCCGCACATGCTGGGCGCCGCTCGCGATCGCATGATTGGCAAGCGCCGCGACATAAGCACCGGGATCGCGGCAGCGCCCGGCCTCCTCCACCACCACGCCAAAGGTGTAGCGCGCATGCAGATCGGGCTCGCGCTGGCGCATCTCGTCGGCGTTGAGCTCCATCCACTCGACGCCGACCTTCTTGCGCAGGCGCCAGCCGAGATCGTTGTCGAAATTGCCGCGCGACGGAAACACATGCATCACGCCGTTGCGCTCGATCAGTTCGGGCACGCCGGCCTCCTCCGCCAGCTTCCGGTGCAGCAGCGGCGCGTCCTTCAACAGGTCGCGCAGCGCAAACGCCGTCTTCTCGACCCGCGCCTCGGTCCAGCCCGAGAGCAAATATTTGACCAGCCAGGGCAGCGCTTTCGGCAAATACGACCAGCGGATCGCGAGCGGCCCGAGCGGGTCCATTAGATAGCCCGGCACCTTCTTCCAGATGCCCGGCTCCGCCGGCGGGATCACCGAATGCGACGACAGCCAGCCGGCATTGCCATAGCTCGCCGCCTGTTCGCCGCCGGGCTCGCCCGGATCGATCAGCGTGACGCGATGGCCCTCGCGCAGCGCCTCGATGGCGCTGATGACACCGACCGCGCCGGCTCCGATGATCGCAACGTGGCGACCGGTCGTCATCGCTTACGCCTTCACCGCGGGCGCAAAGTCCTTGCCGACCGAGATCGCGCGCGGATCGATGATGCAGTGGAGGATCGACGGCTTGCCGGAGGCCAGCGCGCGCTCGAACGCCGGCGCGAACTCTTCGGTGCGCTCGACGCGCTCGCCATGGCCGCCGAACGCCTTCGCATACATCGCGAAATCTGGGTTCTTGAGCTGGGTGCCGACGACGCGGCCGGGATAGTCGCGTTCCTGGTGCATGCGGATGGTGCCATATTGCGAATTGTCGACGACGATCACGACCAACGGCGCGTCATACTGCACGGCGGTCGCGAACTCCTGACCGTTCATCAGGAAGCAGCCGTCGCCGGCGAAGGCGACCACGGTGCGATCCGGATATTGCCGCTTGGCGAGAACCGCCGCCGGCACGCCATATCCCATCGAGCCCGAGGTCGGCGCCAGCTGCGCCGCAAAGCTGTGGAAGCGGTGATGGCGGTGAATCCATCCGGCATAATTGCCGGCGCCGTTGCAGACGATCGCGTCCTTCGGCAGCCGGTCGCGCAGCCAGGTCATGACCTGGCCGTACTGGAACGTGCCCGGCAGCTCGCGGGCCTTCTCGGTCCAGGCGAGATAATCGGCGTGCGCCTTGGCGGCCTCGCCCTTCCAGGCCACCGCGCCTGATGGCTTGAGCGTCTCGACCGCGGCGGCGAACGCGGCGGGCGTCGCCTGGATCGCGAGCGTCGGCTGATAGACGCGGCCGAGCTCTTCGGAGCCCGGATGCACATGGATCAGCTTCTGCTGCGGGTTCGGAATATCGAGCAGCGTGTAAGACGAGGACGGCATCTCCGACATGCGGCCGCCGACGAGAAGTACGACATCGGCGTTATCGATGCGCGCCTTCAGGCCCGGGCTCGGCCCGATGCCGAGATCGCCGGCATAATGCGAATGGTCGGCATCGATCAGCGAGGCCCGGCGGAACGAGGTCGCGACCGGCAGGTCGAAGCGCTCGGCAAAGCGGGCAATGCTCTTGGTGGCGTCATCGGTCCAGCGCGAGCCGCCGAGGATGACGAGCGGCGCCTTGGCGCCGGCGAGCATGGCACCGAGCTTTTCGATATCGGTCGGCGCGGGCCAGCTCACGGCAGGCTCGATGCGCATGGCATCGGCTACGGCGGCGGTCTCGGTCAGCATGTTCTCGGGAAGCGAGATCACGACGGGACCGGGACGGCCCTGCATGGCGACGCGGAAGGCGCGCGCCACCAGCTCCGGAATGCGATCGGGACGATCGATCTCGACCGCCCACTTCGCCATGGTGCCGAACACCGCCTTGTAGTCCAGCTCCTGGAACGCCTCGCGCTCGCGCATGCCGGTGTCGACCTGGCCGACGAACAGGATCATCGGCGTCGAATCCTGCATCGCTATGTGGACGCCGTGGCTGGCATTGGTCGCGCCGGGGCCGCGGGTGACGAAGCAGATGCCGGGCCGGCCCGTGAGCTTGCCATAGGCCTCCGCCATCATCGCCGCGCCGCCCTCGGCGCGGCAGATCATGACGTCGATCGGGCTGTCATGCAGCGCATCGAGCGCGGCGAGATAGCTCTCGCCCGGCACGCAGGTGACGCGCTCGACGCCCTGGGCGACGAGCTGATCGATCAGGATCTGGCCCCCGGTGCGGGTGTTGCGGATGGTCATGACGGCTCCCTCAAGGCTCTGGCGATCAAGGCTTGGGCGATGCGCCTCACCGCCTCTCGATCATTTGGTTCGACGCTGGCGTAGGACAGGCAGGTAGAGCGCGCAAGATCGAAAGGCTTTTCGCCCCCTGCGCAGGCGTCATGCCCGCCTTTGCCGTTTGCACGACCGCCCATTTGTGGGCTTGATGGAAGGAGTGCGGTTGATACACCGCCGCCTGCCTGTCCCGGACGCAACGCCTGTTAGCGCGTCGAAGACGCGCGTGAACGCGCTTATGGCCCAGACACAGTGCCGTAGGGTGGGCAAAGGCGCACTGCGCCGTGCCCATCAGATTCAAATGCGGCACGAGATGCGTGGGCACGCTTGCGCTTTGCCCACCCTACGATGTCGGAGTTTGTGACATGCAGACACGCTTTCGCATTCCCGCGGCGCTTCCGCCCGAGCTTTGCGCTCCGCATCCCCCTCAACAGAAAGGGCGCAGGGAAGGCCGGGCGCCGGCTGGCACCCGCGGGTCCGTCGTGCGATGAGATGCACACGCAATGCACAACGGATCAACAGGTGAAGCCGAAACGTCCGGCCTTCCCTGCGCGATGGTCTGACGGCGTATGGCGCGCTCTCCCCGGAGACGAGTTCCTGCTTGCCTCCGTCACCCCGCGAATTGGCGGCGCGCTTCGCCCGGTCGGGCTCGGCGCACCTCCGCAAGGCTTGGCTGTAGCAACGACAGCCAGGACCACGCGATTTGGCCGTACGGATCAGCGCCGTTCGTCCGCACGCCGCCGGGACCTCACGGGGTTCTCCCGCCCTGCTCCCGCCTCTCGTGCACGACGCTGCCGCGTCCACCGCTCCCCGATCCGCGGCTCGTGACGACGTACGACCGCCCCTTGTGCCGGATCAGGATAGGCGACACATACGCCGAACCCGAATTTCGGTAAAGTGGAATATTTTTGCACTTCTGGATTGACAGCGGGCGACACAGCCACGATGGCGTAGCCCGGATGGAGCGCCAGCGTAATCCGGGACGGTGTGAGATGCCGGGCGAAGGCCCCGGATTACGCTAACGCTCCATCCGGGCTACGAGCGCTGAGATGGTTAGGCCTGACGGTGCATTAAGCCGCAATCAAGCGATGGGCTACCGGGCTTCGACGTCTTCGTTTACGATCCGGCCGAAACCAAATCGTCGAGGACACCGGATGCAAACCATCGGTCTGATCGGGGGCATGAGCTGGGAGAGCACGGCGCTCTACTACAAGCTCATCAATGAGCGGGTCCGCGACCGCATCGGCAAGCTGCACTCGGCTCCACTGTTGCTGTATTCCTACGATTTCGAAGAGATCAAGCAGATGCAATACGCGGGTCGCTGGAGCGAGGCGGCGGCCAGCCTGGCGGAGGTCGCGCGGCGTCTCGAAAGCGCCGGCGCGCGGGCGATCGTGCTGTGCACGAACACGATGCACAAGCTGGCGCCCGACATCATCTCCAGCGTGACCGTTCCATTCATCCACCTTGGCGACGCGACGGCTAAGCGGATCCGGGCGAAAGGATATCGGCGGGTCGGGCTGCTCGGCACCAAGTTCACGATGGAGGAGGACTTCTACATCGACCGGCTGCGCGCGCATGATCTCGACGTGCTGGTTCCTCCCACTGAGGCGCGCGCCGACGTGAACCGCATCATTTACGAGGAGCTGTGCCTTGGGGTTGTCGCCGATCCCTCGCGCCACCGCTACCAGGAGGTGATGGCAGCGCTGGTCGCCGCCGGTGCGGAGTGCATCATCCTCGGCTGCACCGAGATCACGATGCTGGTCGGCCCTGACGACACATCAGTGGAAACCTTCGACACGACGGCCATTCACGCCGAGACGGCGGCAGATTTCGCCATCGGGTGATGCGATGTCGGCCGTCGCCGAGCCCCGCCTCTATCACCGATGCTCGATCGCGCGGATCGCGCCGCGAAGCTCGGCGAGACCGCGCAGGCGGCCGATCGCGGTGTAGCCGGGGTTGGTGCGCTTGGTGGCGGCGAGGTCGTCGAGCATGCGGTGGCCGTGATCGGGGCGAAACACGATTTGCTTGTCCGGTGCACGCCGCGCGTTCTCCTTGAGCAGCGCCTTGAGCACCGCGACCATGTCGACGTTGCCGTCGAGATGATCGGATTCGTAGAACGACAGCCCGTCGGCCTCGCGCTTGGTGGCGCGGAGATGGGCGAACCCAATGCGCGGGCCGAAACGCTCGGCCATTTCAGGCAGATTGTTCTCAGCGCGCACGCCGAGCGAGCCCGTGCACAGGCAGATGCCGTTGGCCTTCGACGGTACGGCGTCGAACAGCGCCTGATAATCGTCGGCTGAGGAGGCAATGCGCGGCAGGCCGAACAGCGGCCGCGGCGGGTCGTCCGGATGCAGGGTCAAGGACACCCCGAGCTGCTCGGCCACCGGCGTCACGCGCCCGAGGAATTCGGCGAGATGCTGCCGCAGGATCTTTGGCGCGATGTCGCGATAGGTCTCGAGCCGGTCGCGGAATTGCGGGATCGTCATCGGCTCGGTGGTCGAGCCGGGCAGCGCGCTGGCAATGACCATGACGAGATAATCGATATCGGCCTGGCTCATCTGGTCGAACAGCTTTTTCGCGCGCGCCTGCTGCTCAGGTGAATATTCCTGTACGGCAGCCGGCCGCTTGAGGATATGCAGCTCGAAGGCGGCAAAGCGGTCCTGGTCGAAGCGCATGGCGCGGGCCCCGTTCGGCAGCTCCCACTCGAGGTCAGTGCGGCACCAGTCGACCACAGGCATGAAATTGTAGCAGATGATCTTGATGCCAGAGGCCGCGACAGCTTCGAGGCTCGCGATCCAGGCCTCGATCGACTTGGTCGCCTTGCCGCCGAGCCGCTTGACGTCGTCGGGGATCGGAATCGATTCCACCACCGACCAGGTCAGCTGCGAGCGCCCCGGCTGGCCGCGCTCGATGAAGTTCTTGCGCTCCTCGACCGCCTTGCGGGTCCAGGCCTCGCCGATCGGCACCTGATGCAGCGCCGAGACGATGTCGGTCGCTCCGGCCTGCCTAACATCGTCGAGCGACACAGGATCGTCGGGCCCGTACCAGCGCCATCCCTCTAACATCATGGATCCCTCCGATCAGTTCGCGGTCAGCACGACCTTGACGCTCTGCGAGCGGTCGAGCGCCAGCCTGAGCGCATCGGGCGCGGTCGACAGCGGACGCTCGGCCGTGACCAGCGACAGCACGTCGACGCTGCCATTGGAGATCAGTTCCACGGCGGTTGAGAATTCGAAGCCGAAGCGGAACGAGCCGCGCAGGTCGATCTCCTTCGCCATCACCGCATTCGACGGCGTCGGGATCTGGCCGCCCGGCAGATTGCCGATCTGCACCACGATGCCGCCGCGCCTGACGATGCCGATGGCGCTCGCAAGGCCCGCCGCCGTGCCGGAGACTTCAAACGCAACGTCGTAGGGGCGCGCGGCGGCTTGCGCCTTCAGACCTTCCTCGCCGGCCGAGACGTTCTCGACATGCGAGGCGCCGAGCTTGGTCGCAAAAGCCAGCGGTGCCGGCGCGATGTCGGCGACCGTCACATCGGCCATGCCGGCGCGGTGCGCGGCGAGCATGGTCAGAAGCCCGATCGGGCCGGCACCGAAGATGATGCCGCGCTTGCCCTCAATATTGCCGGCACGCGCCACCGCGTGCAGGCAGACCGAAAGCGGCTCGGCCAGGGCTGCGGCCTGGTAGGACACATGGTCGGGAATCTTCACGCACTGCGCGGGGATCGCGTCGAAATAGTTCGCAAAACCGCCCTGCATGTGCGGCGTCTTCGAGGCCGAGCCCATGAAGTAGATGTTCTCGCACAGGTTCGGCCGGCCCTCGCGGCAGGCGACGCAATGGCCGCACCAGCGCGACGGATTGACGGCGACGCGGTCGCCGACCTTCAAATTCGCGGCCGCCCCGGAGATCTCCACGACCTCGCCCGAAATCTCGTGGCCGAGCACCAGCGGCGACTTCACCACGAAATCGCCGGTGCGGGCATGGCGGAAATAGTGCATGTCCGAACCGCAGATGCCGCCGGCGCCGAAGCGGATGCGCACCATGCCGTCCGCGAGCTTGTCGAGCGGATGCTCGACCATGCGCAGATCTTCGGGCCCGAACAGGGTAGCGGCGAGAGCAACGGAGGTCATTTGGAGAGTCCCATGTATTTAGGCAGCCAGAGGGTCAGTTCGGGGATGTAGGTGATTGCGATCAGGGCGAGCATCAGCGGCACCAGCCAGGGCAGGATCGCGACCGTGGTGCGCTCGACCGAGAGTTTTGCCACGCGGGCGAGCACGAACAGCACCATGCCGAGCGGCGGATGCAACAGGCCGATCATCAGGTTCAGCGTCATGATCAGGCCGAAGTGGATCGGGTCGATACCGAGCTTGAGCACGATCGGCAGCAGGATCGGCACCAGGATGGTGATCGCCGCCGTGGTGTCGATGAAGCAGCCGACGAACAGGATCAGGATGTTGGCGAGCGCCAAAAACACCCATTTGTTGTGGGTGACGCTGAGCATCCAGTCCGACAGCGTCTGCGCCGCCTGCGACACCGTCAGCAGCCAGGCGAAGATCGAAGCCGCCGTGACGATGAACAGCACCGAGGCCGTGGTCTCGATGGTGTCGAAGGTCGCCTTCGCCACCGTCTTCAAGGTCATGGTGCGGTAGCGGACGAGGCCGAGGAACAGCGACCAGATCACGGCGGCGACCGCGGCTTCCGTCGGCGTGAACCAGCCGAGCGTCATGCCGCCGATCAGGATCACCGGCGCCATCAGCGCCATCACCGCCGAGAAGTCGAAATACCAGTCGATGATCAGCAGCGTGCCGAGGCCGATGACGACTGCCATGTTGACCGACATGCCCGCAAGCACCATCAGCCAGATCGCCATCGGGAACGCCAGCACGATGGCGATCTCGAGGCCGGCCGAACCGAGCTGCGGCCAGGAGAACGGCGTGTCACTGCCCCATTTGTTCTTGTGCGCGAAATAGGTGACCGTCGCCATCATGAACAACGTCAGGACGACGCCGGGAATGACGCCGCCCAAAAACAGCGCGCCGATCGAGACGTTCGCCATCATGCCGTAGATCACGAAGGGCAGCGACGGCGGGATGATCGGGCCGAGCGTCGCGGAGGCCGCGGTGACGCCGACCGAGAACTCGGTGGAGTAGCCGTGATCCTTCATGGCCTTGATCTCGATGGTGCCGAGACCGGCGGCATCCGCGATCGCGGTGCCGGACATGCCGGAGAAGATCACCGAGCCGATGATGTTGACGTGGCCGAGGCCGCCGCGCATCCAGCCGACCAGGGCGACCGCGAATTTATAGATGCGGCCGGTGACGCCGGCGATGTTCATGAGATTGCCGGCCAGGATGAAGAACGGCACGGCGAGCAGCGGAAAGCTCTCGACGCCGGCGATCATGCGCTGCGCCAGCGTGACGTCGGGCGTCACGCCGCTGACCAGGATGTAGAGCAGCGACGACGCGGCCATGGCGATCGCCACGGGAACGCCGAGCAGCATCAGGATGAGAAAGCCTCCGAGCAACAGCAGCATGATGTCAAATCTCCGATCCGTCGTAGGCACCGGGTCGTTCGAGGACCGAGTAGCCTTGCCGCCAGTGTTGCAGCGCCGCCTGCAACGAGCGCACGAACATCAGCACGAAGCCGAGCAGCACGGCGTAATAGACGTAGTTCTTGGGAAAATTGATCGTGGTCATTGATTCATCGCCGATGATCTGGATGTAGACCCAGACCAGCTTGATGGCGTAGCCGAAGAAGGCGATCCGGATCAGGTCGATCACCGTCGACAGAGCCCGCGCCACGAGGTGCGGCAGGTAGCGATAGACGAGATCGACCTGGATGTGCCGCGACAGCCGCACGCACATCGAGGCGCCGATGAAGACCACGCCGATCAGGCAATAGGTCGCGATCTCCTCGGTCCAGGCGTAGCTGTCGTTGAGCACGTAGCGGGTGAAGAACTGGAGGAAGACGGCGAGCGCCATCACCCAGAAGATCGCGAGCGCCACCCAGTCCTCGAACGCGTAGATGCCGAGGTCGACCTTCGGCGTCGCCTCCTCCTCGAAGGTATGGGCGATCTCGTCCGCGGTGATCTGCCGGTGTATTTCGGCGGTGGACATGGGTTGCTCCTCAAACTTGCAGCACGTGATTAACACGTCATTCCGGGGCGGCTCGAAGAGCCGAACCCGGAATCTCGAGGTTCTCAGGTGCGCAATTGCGCACCGTAGTTCTCGCTTCGCGAGCCCCGGAACGACAGCGCTAGTTATTTCACCGCCTGGATCTTTTCCCAGTCGGCCTTGCGATAGCCGAACGTCTCGAAGGCGACGTTCTTCAGCACGGTGTCGCGGAACTCGTTCTTGTCGACCTCGGTCACGCTCAAGCCCTTCTCCTTGAAGAAGGCGACCAGCTTGGCCTCGTTCTGCTTGATCTCCGCGGTCGCCTTGGCGGCGGCCTCCTGGGCGACGTCGGTGAAGATCTTCTTGTCTTCGTCGGAGAGCTTCTTCCACAGCGCGCCGGCGACAACCGTGTTGAGGTGATCGACGATATGGCCGGTCAGCACGATGTGCTTCTGCACCTCGTAGAACTTCTTGGCCTCGATGGTGGTCAGCGGGTTTTCCTGGGCCTCGACGGTGCCGTTCTGGAGCGCGAGATAGACTTCGGCGAAGGCGATCGGCGCGGTGTTGGCGCCGCAGGCGCGCGGCATCGCGAGATAGGCCGGCACGTCCGGCACGCGCATCTTCAGGCCCTTCATGTCGGCGCAGGTCTTGATCGGCTTGTTCGACGAGGTCTGGCGTACGCCGTAATAGGTCACCGCGACGATGTGGTGGCCGCTCTTGTCCTCATAGCCCTTGGCGAGCTCCTTGAAGATGTCGCTCTTGGTGTAGGCGAGCAGATGATCGGCATCGCGGAACGTATAGGGATAATAGGTCACGCCGATCGGGGGGAAGCTCTTGGCCGCGAAGCTCGAGCCGGAGATGATGATGTCGACCGAGCCGAGCGACAGGCCCTGGTTGATGTCGGCTTCCTTGCCGAGCTGCGAGGCCGGATAGACGTCGATCGCATAGCGCCCGTTGGTGCGCTTGCCGATCTCCTGCGCGGCCCAGACCGAAGCGGTGTGGAACGGCTCCGAGGTCTCGTAGACATGGGCCCATTTGAGCTTGGTCTGCGCCACGCTGGCCTGGGTGGCAGCCAACAGCGTGGCGGCGGACATCACTGCTGCAATCGTCATTTTCTTCAACATCGACTTTTCCTCCATCGTTCAAGTCTGCTTCTTGTTCGCCCGCCCCAGCACGGATGCGGGCCGTACAATCTCATCGCCGCCGCGCGCTGCCGCTCTTGGCCTGCTTCTTCGGTGGACGCTTTGGTGCCGCCGGCTTCGCCGGGGATCGCGCGGTGCGGCTCCGCCCCGAAGACGATCCCGGCGCGTTCTCGGCGCCGAAATTCTGCGCGAAGCGCTCCTGCGACCGCGCCAGATGCGCGCGCATCGCATCGCGCGCGGCTTTCGGATCGTGCGCCGCGATCGCCTCGCGTACGGCGCGATGCTCGTCGAGCGCGGTGCGCCAGGTGCCCGGACTTTCGAAATAATGCGCGAGCTGCGCGAAATAGGGATTGAGGCGCTGGTCGAACAGCTCGCCGACTACGCGCACCAGAACGGCGTTGCCGAGGCTGCCGGCGATCGCGACGTGAAACGCGCGGTCGTGCACCATCGAGGCTTCGCCGGGATGCTCGACATTCTCCATTGCGAGGAGCGAGGCGTCGATGCGGGCGATATCGTCCCTGGTCGCGACGCGCGCGGCCTGTTCGGCGATGGCGCTTTCGAGGAACTCGCGGGCGCGCAGCAGCTCGAACGGGCCCTCGATGACGGACGCGGCTGCGGGCGCGGCGATTGCGGCGGGCTCGATCACATAGATGCCGGAGCCGACGCGGATGCGCAGGCGGCCCTCGACCTCGAGCGCGATCAGGGCTTCGCGCACGGTCGGCCGCGACACCCTGAGCTGCTCGGCGAGCTCGCGCTCGGTCGGCAAGCGGCTGCCGACCGCGTACTCGCCGCTGTCGATCAGGCTTCGCAATTGATCGGCGACCTGGCGATAGAGCCGTCTCGCCTCCACAGCTTCCAGCGGCACGCTGGTCCTCCCGAAAGGGTCGCGCGGGGCACCTGAAATGCCCACGGCCCGCCAATTTTGGAAAATTGGTCTTACCAATTGACCGGAGCATTGACCCGATACGGGCGCCATGTCAAGCAGCGGCAAAGCAAAGGGGAGACGTCCATGCGCCCAGGTTCAACGCGCCTTGGCCGCGCCAATCTCGACCGGCTGGCAGCTGGCATCCGCCGTCCGGCCTACGACCGGTCGCGCATCACGCCCGGCATCGTGCATCTCGGCCTCGGCGCGTTTCATCGCGCGCATCAGGCCGTCGTCATCGACGATTGCCTTGCGGCAGGCAGCTCGTCCTGGGGCATCGTCGGCGCCAGCCTGCGCAGCCCGGATACGCGCGACGCCCTCGCCCCGCAGGATCATCTTTACACCGTTGCCGTGCGCGCCGCCGAAGGCACCGAGCATCGCGTTATCGGCGCGCTGCTCGACAGCGTCGTCGCGCGCGAAAGCCCGGCAGCGTTGGTCGAGCGGATGGTCGATCCCGCCATTCGCATCGTCTCGCTGACGGTCACCGAGAAAGGCTATTGCCACACGCCGCAGACTGGCGATCTCGACGGACGGCATCCTGATATCGTGCACGATCTGAACAATTTCGACGTGCCGCGCTCGGCGCCTGGCTTCATCGTCGCTGCACTGGCGCGGCGGCGCGCGCTGGGCGCCCCGCCCTTCACCGTGCTGTGCTGCGACAACCTCGCCGCAAACGGCCACACCCTGCAGCGCATCGTGACGCAGTTCGCCGCGCTCCGCTCCAGGGAACTCGGCAAGTGGATCGTGGATAATGCCGCTTTCCCCTCAACCATGGTCGACCGCATCGTGCCGGAGACGAATGATGCCGACCGCGATGCGGTCGCGAACGCGCTCGGCATGCGCGACGCCTGGCCCGTGATGACCGAGCCGTTCACGCAATGGGTGGTCGAGGATCGTTTCACGGCCGGCCGGCCCGACCTTGCCGCCGCCGGCGTCGAGCTCGTCGCCGACGTCAAGCCGTTCGAGCTGATGAAGCTGCGGCTGCTCAATGCCAGCCATTCGGCGCTGGCTTATCTCGGCTATCTCGCAGGCTACGAGACCATTGCCGACACCATGCAGGATCCGCACTTCGCCCGGCTTGCCGCGCAAGTGATGGAGGAAGCCGCGGTGACGCTGACGATGCCTGTCGGCACTGACCTTGCCGCCTATCGCGCCTCGCTGCTCAAGCGCTTTGCCAATCCGGCGCTGCATCACCGCACCTGGCAGATCGCAATGGACGGCTCGCAAAAGCTGCCGCAGCGGCTGCTCGGCGCGATGCAGGACCGCCTCGCCAGGAACTTCCCGATCGCAACGCATGCGCTCGCGGTGGCGGGCTGGATGCGCTACGTCACCGGCCTCGACGAGCAGGGCCGCACCATCGACGTGCGCGATCCCCTTGCCGCCGAATTCGCCGCGCTGGCGCGCGAGGCCGGGCCTGTTGCCGAGCGGCTCGCGCCTGCGCTGCTCGGGGTCGAGAAGGTATTCGGGCCGCTGGGCGCCGAGCCGCGCCTGCGCGAGGCCGTGACCACGGCGCTCGGCCGGCTCTACAAGGATGGCGCGCGGCGTGCCGTAGAGACACACGTCTCGGTGTGACTACAAAGCGGGCAATGCTGCACTGCGTTCAAAGTCGAACGGAAGTCGCGCTTGATTTTTGCCTGGCCTTGCCCCACCCGAGAGCGATGGCAAAAGACAGTAAGATCATCGCCGCCAACGCGGCCTTTTACGCCGCATTCTCGACCGGCGACTTCGACGGCATGGAACAGATGTGGGCGGACGACGACGGCATCTCCTGCATCCATCCCGGTTGGCCGGCCATCATCGGGCGCGCCACGGTGATCGGAAGCTGGCGCGACATCCTGCAAAACCCCGAGCGGCCGCAGATCGTCTGCGCCGAGCCGCAGGTCATCGTCGACGGCGACAGCGCCCGCGTGCTCTGCATCGAGATCGTCGACGGCACCGCTCTGGCCGCCGCCAACCATTTTCGCCGCGTTGGCGACGAGTGGCGCCTGGTGCACCACCAGTCGAGCCCGATCGCGCAGATTGTCGAGCAGGCTGAGGACGATAGAGCGAGCCACCGGGTCCACTGAACGCTGCCAGCACCCGGGCGTGAGCTACTGTGCATGGGGTTGTTTTTCAGTTTCTTGTTTGGCGACCCCGAGTTCCGACAGGTCATCCAGCACGGCCCGCGCCGCGGAAAAATCATCATCCGCAAAGAACATGCTCCGGGTGATCAGAACCGGAATGCCGGCGCGTGAGGCCGCGATCAGCCCGTTGGCGGAATCCTCGATGGCGACGCAGTCGGCCGCGCTCAGCTGCAGCCATGCCAGCGTTTCCAGATAGACGTCCGGTGCCGGCTTCTTGTGCCTGACATCGTCACCGGCGACGATGGCGTCGAACTCTGCAGCCCAATCCGCCCCCAGCGCCTGCGACAGCAGCGCATCGATGTTGCCGTGGGAGGTCGTGGTCGCAATCGCGAGCCGCTGGCCGCGCGCCTTCGCCGCGGCGAGCAGCTCGATCACGCCCGGCCTTAGGGAACAGCAGCCGGTTTCGACCAGCCCGGCGTAATGCGCGGTCTTGATGCGGTGAAGCGCTGCAATGTCCGCATCCGACAGGGCCGGCGCGATCCCTAGCCTTTCCTGGTAGGCGCGCATGCGCTCCTTGCCGCCGGTCACCCGCAGCAGGTCCTTGTAGACGGCGCGGTCCCACTGCCAGTCGAGACCGTGGCGGGCGAAGGCATGATTGAAGGCCTGCCGATGCAGCTCCTCGGTCTCGGCCAGGGTGCCGTCGACGTCGAAGATCAGCGCGGCCGCGCGCCGGACCAGCTCATTGGCGTCCGCCGGCACCAAGGCGAGCGCTTCTGCCTGCATGATCGATGCCTCCCTGTGACAGGCGAACATCGCCCGAGGCAGGAGGCGAGACAAATCGCAATATCTTTTGCCGGACCCAAAAATCTCTTATGAGCAAACGACGCGACGGCGCGGACGGGAACTTTCGACCTGCACAGGAGACGCATGCGGCTCTTCATCCTTGGCCTCGGCTATAGTGCCCGGCATTTCGTCCGCAAACATGGCGGCAGCTTCTCGCATATCGCCGGCACCGTGCGCGATCCCGCGCAGCGGGATGACCTCGCCTGCATCGAGGTCCACGCCTTTTCGAGCGAGCCTCCTGCACGCGAGACGGTCGAGCAGGTTCGCGATGCCGATGTCCTTGTGGTGTCGATCCCACCCGGCGGCGCCGACGATCCTGCCATCGCCACGTTCGGCGATGTGCTTGCGACGGGCCGCCTCAAGATCGTCTATCTCTCCACCATCGGCGTCTACGGCGATCACGCCGGCGGCTGGGTCGACGAGAGTACTCCGCCGCAGGCAACGCTCGACCGCGCCCGCATGCGGGTTGCCGCCGAGCAGGCCTGGATGGACATTGCGCGCGGCGATGCCGCGATCCTGCGGCTTGCGGGCATCTACGGCCCCGGCCGTAACGCGCTGGCGACACTGCGGGCCGGGACAGCCCGCCGCGTCATCAAGCCGGGACAGGTCTTCAACCGCATCCACGTCGACGACATCGCGAATGCGATCATGGCTGCCATTCACCACCGAGGCGGCGGCATCTGGAACCTCTGCGACGACGCGCCGGCGCCGCCGCAGGATGTGATCGCCTATGCGGCGAAACTGATGGGCGTTGCGCCGCCGCCCGAAGAGGCGTTCGCGACGGCCGAGATGTCGGCGATGGCCCGCAGCTTCTATACCAGCAGCGCCCGCGTCTCCAACGCAAAACTGAAGCGCGAGCTCGGCGTCACGCTTGTCCACCCGACCTATCGGCACGGCCTTGATGCGCTGTGGCATGCAGGCGAAGCACGATAAGGCACCGCCGCGTCCGGCACGTCCCAGACATGCCCTGCCCGCGCTTGACTTCGCGCCGGTGCAGTCGTGATCTAGGCGTGCAACGAGCCACTCACACAACGAGCTCGTGCGGGAGGACATAATGAACAAGACGATCGCTATGATCGCGGCGGCGGCTGCCGTCATCACATTCGGCACGGCCATCGCCGCGCCGCTGCCCGAAGCCAAACCCGATGACGTCGGCTTCTCCAGTCAGGGCCTTGCGCGCCTCGACAATTTCTTCGCCCGCGAGATCGCCGCCAAGCGCGTGCCCGGCGCGGTGGTCGCCATCGCGCGCGACGGCAAGCTCGTGCACTACAAGGCTTACGGCATGCTGGATCCGGACAAGGGCACGCCGATGCCGATCGATGCGATCTTCGCGCTGGCCTCGATGACCAAGCCGATGGCCGCGGTCGCGAGCCTGACGCTGATGGAGCAGGGACGGCTGCCGCTCCAGGCCAAGCTGTCCGATTACTATCCCGGCTTTGCCGACATGAAGGTCGGCGTGACCGAGGCCAACGGTTCGCTCAAGCTGGAGCCGCAGGCCTCGCCGATCTTCATCCACGATCTCTACCGGCACACCTCCGGATTGATGTATGGCGGCCGGCCCGACAGTTCGAGCCCGGTGGCCCGGCAATATCCTGACGGCGTCGCGCCCGCGATCGAAGGCGACACCCAGGCGTTCATCGACCGCATCACCAAACTGCCGCTGGCGCATCAGCCCTCGACCGAGTTCGAATACGGTTTTTCGATCGACGTGCTCGGCGCCGTCGTCGAGAAGGTGAGCGAGCAGAAGCTCGGCGAGTATCTCGCCGCCAATGTCTGGCAGCCGCTCGGCATGAAGGACGCGACCTTCCACCCGACCGACGCGCAACGCCCTCGCCTCGCCCGCCCCTTTGCCAACGATCCGCTGACGGGCAAGCCGCAGGCGATCAAGCTGCTCGACACCCCGACCAAGTTCGACTGCGGCGGCGCCTGCTCGTTTGCGACGGTCGGCGACTACGCCCGCTTCGGGCAGATGCTGCTCAACGGCGGCGAGCTCGACGGCCAGCGCATCCTCGGTCCGAAGACCGTGCATCACATGACGACCAACCACCTTGGCCCCGAGATCAAGAACAACGTGGCCAATGTCGAGCCGCATCGCGGCGGCTTCGGTTTTGGCCTTTCGGTCGCGGTTCGCACCAGCGAAGGGCTGTCGTCGGTCCCCGGCAATCCCGGGGAGTTCACCTGGAACGGCGCCTACGGAACGCAATTCTTCTGCGACCCGAAGGAGCGTCTCGTCGTCGTGGTGGGAACGGCTGCGCCCGGCGAGCTCAGGAAGTATTATCGCGAGCAGGTTCAGGACATCGTCTATGGCGCGATGGTGAAGTAAGATCGGCACGCATTGAAAGAGAAAGGGCGGCCGATCGGGCCGCCCCTTGTTTTGACCAGCGTCAGCTCAACACGCCGTGCTTCTTGAACCAGGCCTGCGCCTGCTTCCAGGCATCTTCCGCGGCGTCCTTGCGGTAGCTGCCGCGATAGTCGGCATGGAAGCCGTGCGGCGCTTCGGGGTAGATCTTGAATTCGGCCGTCTTCTTGCTCTGCTCGAGTGCGGCCTTCATCTGCTCGACCTGGGCGACGGGAATGCCGGTATCGGCGCCGCCGTAGAGGCCGAGCACCGGCGCCTTCATCTCGGGCGCGAGCTGCATCGGGCTCTTCGGCAGCAGCGGATTTTCGGGGTCGACCAAGGTGCCGTAGAAGGCGACGCCGGCCTTGAGCGTGCTGCTATGGGCGGCATATTCCCAGACGGTGCGCCCGCCACGGCAGAAGCCGATGATGCCGAGCTTTGCGGTGTCGCCGCCTTGTGATCCAGCCCAGGCCGCCACCGCGTCCAGATCGGACAGCAGCTCCGCGTCCGGCTTGGAATTGACCACCGGCAGCAGATCCTTGACCTCGGCGACCTTGGTCAGATCGATGCCTTTGCGGAAGTAATAATCGGGCGCGATGGCGAACGCGCCAAGCTTGGCGAGGCGCCGCGTCACGTCCTTGATGTATTCGTGCAGGCCGAAAATTTCCATCGCCACGATGATCACCGGCGCCTTGGTGTTGCCGGCGGGACGGGCGAAATAGACGGGCATCTCTTCGGAGCCGACCTTGATCCTGGCGTCACCGACTTGAAGACCATTGGCGTCGGTCGTGATCGCCTCGGCGCGCACGGGCCCGGCCGCAAGCGTGTAGCCGGCGGCGACGGCCGCGGTCGCGCTCATGAATCCACGTCGCGAGACCGGGGCGACTTTCGTCAACCCGACGACGTCGGAGGTCATGGTGGTTTCGAAGCTCATCGGTCTATCCCTTGCTGCTGCCTATGCTGGTGCCCCGGGGGCGACGCATTCGCCAATAGTTGCCGGCGAGATGCAAATCACCAGCCTGCGAGCACGCGCGCTTTCAGGCCAGACAGTGCCGTTTCTGCACCGGCGCAGTCTCGGGCATCGGGCTCATCGCGACAAAGTTAGACGACTGCGGCACGCCGGAGGCGACGGCGGCTGCGATCGCTCGTGCGCCGACTTAACCGTCTAGCTGCACCGCATCGCAACATCCATTAACCGAAAAAGAAGACTCTCCCTCGGCTGGCCACACCGCCAGGCGCTGCAGGTGATGCGCATGTGCGCGCATTCGACACGCTCACCCGCAACAAATGGGCACCGCAGTGGCCACGATGACACATCATGTTGCTCGCGCATCGCACATCGCCGTCAATCACGCGCGAGCCGTCGTCATTTGATTGAAATTTTCGGAGGACTTGAGCCGTGCGATTTACTCGAACTTTCTTTGTGACGCCCTAGTTCCACGGCCGGAAGTTCCATCTCTGCAACGGAGAGCTTCTTCCCCACGCGGTCCGCCGTCCGGCAACGGACGAAGGGTCACGCGAGGACTTCATTCTCGTCCACACAGATTGCGCACCCCAAGGCTCAATTGAATAAAGCTTTATCCGATCTGGAATTGAAATGAATTTGGCTCGCGAATCGATTGAACTGTTGGAGCAGGTCGCACGAATCCTGTGGTTCGAAGGCACCAAGCACGGCTTGCGCGACCGCGAGTGGATGGCGCTGCGCTTCCTTTCCCGCGCCAACCGCTTTTCGCGGACGCCTTCGGCGCTCGCGAGTTACGTCGGCACTACGCGCGGCACCGCCTCGTTCATCATCGGGGAGCTCGAGCGGCTGGGTTATATCGAGCGAAAACGCTCGGCCACCGACAAGCGCTCGGTGATGCTGAGCGTGACGCAGCAGGGCAAGAAGTTCCTGGTGCGCGACCCCGTCAGCGTTCTCATCGAGGCGATTGCCGTTCTCGACGACGAGGTCAAGATCCGCTTCCGCGACACCTTCCGGCACGTGCTGGATCAGTCGGACGCGGCCGAGCAGCGGCACCACACCGACGTTTGCAAACGATGCATCTTCCTCCGGGAGGAGCGCACCACCAACGACAGCAAGGCAGCGGCCGAGTTCAGCTGCCGCCTGTTCCGCTCGCCGATCGCGGAGGCGGAGGTCGATCTGCTATGCACCAGCTTCGAGCATCACCGCCAATAGAGGACAGCCCTCGATCAGGGCGTCGCCTTGCGTGACGAATAGATGACGCCGCCGCTCGCCTCCACCACCAGGCGCCCGTTCTCGCTCCTGATCTCCTCGATGCGGCCAAGACCTGGCACCTGCTGTCCCAGCACGGCCTCGATGACGCCGTTCGGACCCTGCAGGATCGCAATGCCTTCATAGGCTTGGCGGACCGACCAACCCTTGATCACCTTCCGCGGCGCCGGCGCGCGCTCGGACGGGGATACCGAGCCCGTAAACTCGGGCGCTGCGACCGAGGCCATCATCGATCCTTGCTGTGGCGAGGGCTGCGATTGCACCATGGCCGGCGCCGGAGCCGGCGTCTGAACCTGCGCTTGAGCGAGCTTGTCGAGCTTCACCGTCGAGGACGAGCTCACCCGCTCGATGCGGTCCAAATTCTCGGCGAACCTGCCGAAACGGTCATTGGTCGCCTTGCTCGACTGATCCACCGCGGTGCGTAGGCCGTCGAGATTTTCCGACACGCCCGACACCTGCTTGCGCAGATGCGCGACGGTCTCGCGCAGATTCCTGATCTCCGTATTGGCTGCAACGTTGTTCTGGGCGGGCTGCGTGGTGAGATAGGCGATCACGCCGGTGCAGGCGCAGACCACCAACATGGCGGCGACCGCCAATGTCGCGAGCGGCGCAACCCAAGTCGGACGGGGCGGCGGCGGCTTGGCGACGATCACGGCCGGCTTGATCACGGTCGGCGCAGGCTTGGGGATCGCCATCTTGTCGAGACGCGCCTTGGCGCGAATACGTTTCAGCCCCTCGAGTGCCTCCTTCGCGAGAGCTTCATCGCTTGCCGCGGCCGACGCTCGCTTTGCGCCCGCAGCAGGCCTGGGCGCTCGTGCCGTATCGTCCTTCGTATCGCGTACTTCGGGAGCCGGCTTCGTCGTTGCGGAAACATCAGCGGTCGCGTTGGGACGAGCTTGTCCATCGGACAACATGTGAAAATGCTCCGTTCGGTTCGATCTGTCGAACGGTGACGTTATTTGCCGAAGCTTGCCTGAAACGTGCGCATCGAAAACTTTTCCATCGCGCGCGATGCGACGTCGCATGAGTCAATCGCGTCATGGACGTGGCAAGAGTGCGACTCGAAAGACACACACTCGCCAAGATTTCGCCAGGCTGGAGTCTCGCCGCCACACGTGAGTCGAATTGTCGCACGGGGAAACACGCCCACGAGAGTCAATCCCGGGTTGAAAACCCCTCGATATGCCTGATCCACCACACCACCTAAAATAGCTGTGATTGTACGGGGATGCGGAACCTTAGACCCATCACGATGCAGAACTAGTTTAGTTTCCAAATCAACTGATGCGTTTGCATATATCAAGAAACAACCCGAAACAAACCAACAGCATCAAGCACACGTAGCAATCGCTTTGTTACGCACGCTTGATCGGAAATCGGCAATTGTTACGGTCCTACTCAAGTGATTCTCGCCAGTTGGCGAGGAGATCGACACAGATTCAGTGGCGTTCGGACGCGATGAGCAACTTGGCGCAACTGTTCTAGGTCGTTTCTCAATCCGCCCCGCGAGGTGATCCGTAAGACACCCGCCGGGCCTCACGCAGTAAGCGTTCAGTATCGAGTTGAAGTACCAGGTCTGCGAGACGCAGGCACTGAATGCGTAGGGCTGCCCGCGAATATCGAAACCATAACAACGGTTCGCGGGAAGGAATGTCGTCAAACAGCATCGTTGCCGAGCCGGGCATCACAACAACCAACCGGCCGCGACAGGTGCGAAACAGGGGCGAAAGACTGATGTATATTATCGTTGATGATCGCGAGAGCGTCGCGAACAGCTATGTCGGAGGGCTCGTTCGCGAAGGCGTATCGTCGATCGGCTTCTCCTCCGGAGAATTCTGGGACTGGCTGCAATCCGCGAGTGAATCGGATCTGGCAGCGGTGGACGCCTTCCTCCTCGGGGATTGCGATGCCCGCGGAAGCCTGCCGCGGGCGATGCGCAAGCGTTCCTCGGCTCCCATCATCGCCATGAGCGGCCAGAAGATGCTCAAGAACACGCTGGAGCTGTTCGAATCGGGCGTCGACGACGTCGTGCACGTGCCGATCCACCTGCGTGAGATCCTTGCCCGAACGGCCGCGATCGCGCGCCGCCGGGTGGGCGAGCTGCCGAGGCCCTGCGAGAGCAGGATCCAGGTCTTCTTCAACGGCCGTGACCCCGAGATCGCGGGCCACGCCCTCACGCTGCCCCGCCGCGAACTGCGCATTCTCGAATATATGGTCAGCAATCACGGCAAGTGGATCACCAAGACGCAGATCTTCAACGCGGTCTACGGCATCTTCGAGTCCACCTTCGACGAGAGCGTGATCGAGAGCCACGTCAGCAAGCTGCGCAAGAAACTCCGCGACCGCCTCGGCTTCGACGCGATCGTGGCCCGGCGCTACGTCGGATACCGCCTCGACATCCCGGCCGGCGAGACCCTCGACTTGCCGATGCAGGAGCTCGACGAGGTCGGCATCATCCTGAACAGGGCGCATGCCGTCCCGGCGGCCTACCCGGTCGGCAACTGACACGGCACAAGCCTGCGGGCGAAACCGACAACGGCCTCTGCGAAGCACCTTCGCAGAGGCCGTTGCACGTTCGGGGGCGGAGACATGGGATGAGCCCCGCTAGCACCTCGATGGAGATGCGTTCCCTCCCCCCTTGTGGGGGAGGGAACGGAGAGAGCGCTGCTGTCGGCCGAACTCAATTGCCTCCAAGCCATCCCGACTTACGGCTTCTGCTGGAATTCTTCCCTGGAGACGTAATTGAAATCCTCGACCAGGACGTCCTGGACGACGTCAGCCTGCATCCGCTCGTTGACGCGCTGCTTGATGGCGGTCGTCAGGATGGAGAGGTCGTAGCGGGCGAGCTTCCTGAAGTCGAGACGGTCGTCGGCATAGATCCTGCGAAAGGCCTCGTCGACGACGAACGGCTCCGGCGGAACGTTGAGCTGGTGCATCGTCCGCGCCTCCACGGTGTAGACGAAGCGCGCGACGATATAGCCCTGCACATTGCCGTTCTCGACCATGGGCACGCTCAATGCCCGGGTCTTCTGGTATTGCAGCCCGTCGAGATATTCGTCCTTCGCCGGCAGCAGGCTGCCGTTCTCCTTCCAATAGGCCACGCCATAGCTCGTGCCCGCGGTGAGGATGCATACCCAGAGCCCGGCTAGCACCAGTCTGATCATTTTCCGTCCTGCGCTGCGCGGCCGGTATAGGTACCGTCCGACTCGGCCTCCTTGATCGCCTTGACGATGATGCCCGCGACCTCGCGCACCGCGTCGTAGTGCATTTCGAGGATCGAGCGATTCCGCTCGAGCTTCTCGCGCAGCCGCCGAATTTCCTCGGTGACCTCGACGTCGCCGCCGAGATGCATCCGCGCCCGCATCAGGCGGACGAATTCGAGCATGCTCCGGCTCTTCCGCGCGCTGAAGTCGTCGAAATCGATCTTCTGACGCGTCGTGAGCGCGACCGTCTCCTCCTCTACGATGCTCTCGAGCCGGCGGATCGCTGCCAGCAGGCCCCGCACTTCATCCGATCTCGCCGCATCCGCGCCGCCGACCACGGCCTCGCCGCTCATGATCGGCAGCAGCACCGGCAGAAGCGCATCGGCTTCTGCTGCTTCCGTCGTCATCACCCCGGTGTCCACGACCGGCTGCTCGATCACCATGGCCGCCGCGCTGTCTTGTGCCTGCATAGGAAATTCACCCTTCAACTTCTGTCACCCGTTCGCGGATCATCATCCGGCCTTGCCGGCACCGTTCGGCCCCGCCGGATTGGCGGCGGCCAGCTGCTTGGCGATGCCAATGCCGTTGCCCTTTGCCAGCTGGCTGCCAAGCTGCTCCGCCAGCATCGACTTCCAGACGCCGCCGGCCGTGCCCTTGCCAAAGACCTGCTCGGATTCCTTCGGCAACATCGTCTCGACGAAGGTCTGGAGGATGAAAGCTTCGAACTTCCGGTACACTTCGCCCGACGCCGGCGCCTTGATCATCCGCACCGGGGCCCCGTTCACTGCATCCGACTGCGCCTCGGAAACCTTCGTGGCGGGCTGCTCGGCAGCTGCCGCCGCCTTGCCGGCCTCCGCGTCCATCGTGGCGGCGAAGTCGGCATCGGAGGATTTCAGTGCATCGAGTTTCGCGGTCGCCGTGCGCTGGGTCACGGGATCGGCGGCCTCGAGGACGTCGAGAACGAGGTCGGGCGTCGCGGTCACGATCATGGCTTGTTCCGATTGGCTGGCCGTGGCGTCCACGCGCGCACGGCTGGGCTTATTCCCGTCATCTCCTCGAGGGAGCGCTTCTCGGCGTCACGGAGCTTGTCGGCCAGCGCCGCCTTCGCGACCTGCTCGAGCTGCTTCACGCGGCGGCTCTCGGCGCGGACCTGGTCGAGCTGCTGCGCGGCCTGCGTCTGGATCGCGCGCGCACCGACGCTCGTCCTGTTCAAGCGCCGCGCGATCGATTCGCTCGACGATCCCACCGGCGGCTTGCCATCATTCAGGGCTCCCACCAGCCATTCCTGCTCGTCCTGCAGGCTTCTCTCCTGCTGCCGCAGCTGCGCGAGCTGCCATTCGGACAGCCGGAGCTGGAGCCTCACCAACGAGACCATCCGGCCGAGCTTGTCCGCGCGCGACGTCATCACAGGCTCACTCCGCCAGCCAGGACGAGAGGCCGAGCATGAATTGCGTCAGCAGCTCGTCGCTCGTGAGGTAGAGCAGCAGGAAGCCGCCGAACAACACGAAGGGCACGGAGATGAAATAGACCGGGATCGCCGGCGTCAGCTTGTTGACCAGACCGACCGCCAGGTTGACGATCACCGAATAGACGATGAACGGGCTGGCGATCCGCAGCGTCAGCACGAATGCTTCCGACAGGCGGCCGACGAGCAGGTCGAGCGCCATGCCGCCGCCGAGCCTGTCGCCGGGACGCCAGACGTCGTAGGAGTTCATCAGCCCCCGCAGGACCTGCCAATGCTGGTCGGTCATGAAGAACAGCGTGGTAACGGACACCATGATCAGCGGCACCAGCGCCGGCGCCGGATCGCTGTCGGCAACCGGCGTTCCCGGGATGTTGCTGAGCCCGATCGCGCTCGCCATCACCGTCGCCATGGTCTGGAGCGCGAGAAAGAACACCCGCCCGCCGAGCCCGATGACGCTGCCGACCACGAGCTCGGAGCAGATCAGGAGCGCCAGCGTCAGCGGCGCGGCGTTGTCCGTGAGCGGTTTCAGCACCGCGATCAGGATCGGCGTCAGCGCGAACGTCGTGACGAGCGCGACGAACAGGCGGACCTGGGCCGGAACGTTGACGCTGGAAAAGCCGGGCACCAGCATCAGGCAGGCGCCGATGCGGCAGAACACGATGAACGTCACCAGCACGCTGTCGGCAAGGCCGCTGATCACGACACGGCTCCGAGCGCCCTGATCTCGGCGCTGCGCGCGACTTCGACATGCGACAGGATCGGCAAGGTCGGGAACACCCGCTCCAGGATCATCCGGACATAGGGCCGGGCTTCCGGCGTCACCGCCAGCACCACGCTGGTGCCGTTCTCGGTGAACTTGCGGATCGCGGCGCTGGCCTCGGTCGCGAACTGCTCGATCAGGCGCGGATCGGCGTCGAACTCGACGACGTCGCCCTTGGCGTCGCGCTTCAGGCTCTGGTGGAACGCCAGGTCCCAGCGGTTGCCGAGACGGACGACGTTGAGCACGCCGTTGTCGGAGAGATCGCCGCAGATCTGCTGGGCAAGCCGCGTCCGCACGTGCTCCGCGACCTGCTCGGAGCGGCGCACGTGAGGTGCGATCTCGGCGATCGCCTCAAGGATGAGGTGAAGATTGCGGATGGAGACGCGCTCGGCCAGCAGGATCTTCAGGATCGCCAGCAGGCCGGAATAGGAGATCTGCGACGGGCAGAGATCCTCGACGAGACGCTTGTACTCGGGATCGAGCCGGTCGAGCAGCGCGCGCATGTCCTTGTAGGACAGGAGCTGGGCGAGGTTCGCCCGGATCACTTCGCTCAAATGCGTGAGCAGCACCGACAGATTGTCGACCGGCTTGCAGCCCTGCCGCTTGACTTCGTCCGTGAAGGCTTCCGTCACCCACAACGCTTTCATGCCGAAAGCGGGTTCGACCACCTCTTCGCCGGGCACGTCGGGCTTGCCGTCCTTGTCGACCAGCACCAGCACCTCGCCGAGCCTGAGCTCGCCATGGGCGACGCGGGTATCGTGGATCCGGATCTGATAACCCTTGGGATCGATCGACAGATTGTCGCTGAGCTTGATCTCGGGAATGACGAAGCCGTACTGCTTGGCGAACTTCTTTCGGATCTTGGCGACGCGGTGGGCAAGCTCGGTGCGCGAGCCCAGCAGATGGACCGAAAGATGGCCGCCGAGCGCAAGCTCGATCTCGGCGGTCTTGAGCTGGTCCTTGACGGATTCCTTGGCCTCAGCCTGGGCGCGCTCGTCGGCCTTGCGCGCGTCCTCCTTCTGCTTCAAGGCCGCCTGCTGCTTCGGCAGGGAGTAGCCGACGAAGGCCATGACGCCGCCGAGCAGCACGAAGGGCGCCAACGGCAGCCCCGGCATCAAGGCGAGCACGAACATCATCAGCGCGGCGGCCGACACAGCACGGGGGTAGCCGCCGAGCTGACGCAGAACGGCCTGCTCGGCCGATCCTCTCGTGCCGCCCTTGGAGACCAGCAGGCCGGCCGACAGCGACACGATGAGTGCCGGCATCTGCGACACCAGACCGTCGCCGACGGAGAGCTTCGTGTAGACGTCGGCGGCGCGCGACAGGGTCAGCCCGTGATGGGTGACGCCGATGATGATGCCGCCGAAAATGTTGATCGCGGTGATGAGCAGGCCGGCGATGGCATCGCCGCGAACGAACTTCGAGGCACCGTCCATGGCACCGAAGAACGCGCTTTCTTCTTCGAGCTCGCGGCGCCGGCGCTGGGCCTCCTTGTCGTCGATCAGGCCCGCCGACAGATCGGCGTCGATCGCCATCTGCTTGCCGGGGATGGCGTCGAGGGTGAAACGGGCGCCGACTTCGGCGATACGCGTCGCACCCTTGGTGATCACGACGAAATTCACGGTGACCAGGATGGCGAAGATGATCAGGCCGATGACGAAGTCGCCGCCCATGACGAACTTGGAGAAGCCGGCGACGACGTGGCCGGCGGCCTGTTCGCCTTCCCCGCCGCGCGACAGGATCAGACGGGTGGTCGCGACGTTCAGCGCCAGCCGCAAGATGGTCGCGATCAGCAGCACGGTCGGGAAGGCCGAGAAGTCGAGCGGTCGCTGGATCCACAGCGCGACCATCAGGATCAGCGCCGACAGCGCGATCGAGAACGCAAGGCCGAGATCGATCAGGATCGGCGGGATCGGCAGGAACAGGATCGTGAGCATGGCCACGATACCGCCGGCGAAAAAGGCGTCGGCCCCCAATCGTCGTGGGGTCGGCAGGCTAGCAGCTAACGTATCGGCCATGGGTCACCGGCAGAGGGTCCACCCCTAATCTGCCCCGCAAAGCTTACGCGGGGATGGTGGCCGAAGCCCGCACGGATCAGAAGCCGCGCTCGATCCGCGAATAGACCATCTCGGTGAAGGTGGACAGGTGCGCGCCGATGAAGGAGCCGGAGACGGCAACGACCAGGAGAATGACGATGATCTTCGGAACGAAGGTCAGCGTCACCTCCTGGATCTGGGTCAGGGCCTGGATCAGCGCGATGATGGTGCCGACCAGCATCGCGGCGCCGACCGCGGGCCCGGAGGCGACGATGATGGTCCAGATCGCCGCCTGGACGATGTCGAGAGCGTCGCGTTCGTTCATGACTGGCTGATCGTGAGTCCCGGCCCGACCGCGACCTTGGTGCCGTTCTCGAGGGTCGCGATGGAGCCGTCGGCGTTGATGGAGACCGAGACCACCTTGCCGCTGAAGCTGGCGCCGGTGGCGTCGGTGAAGCTGACGGTCTTCCCGATCAGGCCGTTGGCCTGTGACAACGACTGCGAGGACAGCAGCGCATCCAGCTTCGAATTGGTCTGCATGGCCTGCTCGACCGTCGAGAGCTGCGCGAACTGGCTCATATATTGCGAGGTATCCATCGGATTGGTCGGATCCTGATTCTTCATCTCGGCGACGAGAAGCTGAAGAAACGTGTTGTAGTCGACGCTGTTGCTCGAGGTCGAATTGGTGGAGCCGGTCGAACTGGACGACTTGCTCGTGCTGTCGGTCGCACTGTTGACGTTCATGTACCTCTCCGCTGTCAGGCAGCCTGGAATGGGGACTCGGTGATGGCGCCGGCCAGGATGGCCTGCTCCACCGGGAACAGGGCCCGGATCCGCTTGAGCGCCTCGAAGTAGCGGGTCGCCTCGACCAGCTCGTCGACCGCGCCCAGTCCGTCCAGCATCTCGCGGCTCTCGCACACCGCGCACAGGGCTGCATGATGCTGGGCATAGAGCGCCGCGGCGTCGCGGATGTCGGTCGGGTTCATCAGCATGAGCTGGACGATGAAGTAGAGTTGCCGCAGCGCCGTGGTGGCGTCGGACGCCTGCATGACCTGCCCTTCGAGCAGGAACATCACGTCGTTGACGAGCTCGACGGAGACCTTGCGGTCCACGCGCAGCACCGCGCCGTTGATGTAGATCCGTTCGCCCGCCCGCAAGGAGATCTTCATCAAAGAGCGTCTCGGATCAGGCGGTTGATTTCGATGAGCTGCATCACGTCGTTCGATCTCTCCTCGCGAAGGCGATCGGCCTCCTTCACGACCCACAGGCCGATCGAGATGATGTCGGCGCGCAGCTTGTCCGGGAGCCCGTTCTCGGGGTGCGAGAGGTCCTCGATGAAGATCGTCCACAGCCGCCGCACATAGAGCAGGCTCTCGACCAGATCCTCGAGGCGGAACACGCCTCTCTGAATCCGCTCGAGCCGGTCAATGCCGAGGCTGAGCGCCTGCCGCTCGCGGCCCCGCGCCTCGTAACCGCTCTCGTCGACGACCGATTCATAGGCTTCAAACGTCATCAGCATCACTCTGCGCAGGAGACCGGATAACAAGACGAGGCCTGCGAGCCTCGGCTCTAGAGGTAGTTGATGAGGCTGATCTGCTGGAGCTGCGAGGTCAGCGCGAGCGCCGTCTTGATCTGGGTCTGCAGGGTGTTGACGCGGACCGAGGCCTCGGTCGGGTCGACCGCCTCCAGCTTGACGATCTGGTCGTTGAGGATGTCCTTCTGGATCTTCAGCTTCTCGGTCGCTCCGGTGACCCGTTGCTGGATCGAGCCGACGGTACCGCCGAGCACGGCGAGATCGTTGATCGCGCCGCTGACCAGACCGATCGCCTTGTCGACGACGACCTGAAACGTGTCCTTGCTCAGGCTCGTGTTCCCGAGATCGGTGAGCATGGTGTAGGCCTCGGCCAGCTTGCGAAAGCCGGGCTGGTTGGCGCTGACCGAGCTGTCGACGACCTCGGTCGTGGAGATGCGGCTCGACAACGTCTGGTCCGTGGCCGACGACCAGTTGGCGTTCCAGGCCGGGCTTGCGAACTCGGTGTCAAAGGCATTGTCGAGGAAATTCTGCATCTGCGCCGGCGTGATGGTGCTCACGCCGGGTGCAGACTGCGAGAAGCCGAACGTCGCCAGGAAGTCCGCATCGACCTGGTTCTTGCTGGCCGAGCCGGCCGTGTAGTTCGTGATGGGCACGGTCTGCGTATCGATTCCGCCGAACAGATACGACCCGTTGTAGGAAACGTTGAGCGCGCCGATGACGTCCTGAAGGTTCGCGGACGCGCTCGGCAGGATGATCTTCGCGCCGCTCTCGGCGTCGCGGGCCGCGATCAGGTTCTTGAGGAATTCCGACGCGGTCTTGCCGAGTTGCGTGATCCGGTTCTGGGTCACGTCGAGGCGCCCCGCAACCAGCTCGTTGGTGTCGACGAGCTGATCGGCGAAGTTGAAATCGGCGCGCAGCGCCACGTCGCGGCCCGTTCCCGTGCCGAGCTCGAGGCCGACATCGGCGAAACGGCCGGTGGTCGCCTCCTTCGAGGCCTTGGTCAGCGCGCTCTGGTTGTTCGTGATCGACGACCTCAACGATGAAGACAGCATCAGGGTCGAGATGTAGTTCGCGCTCATCATGACTTAATTCCCCACGGCAGCCAGCAGGCTCTGCAGCATCTCATCGACGGTGGAAATGATCTTCGACGACGCCGAATAGGTGCGCTCGACCTGGAGCATCAACGACATCTCGTCATCCATATTGACGCCGCTGACGTTGGACAGTGCCGCGGTGCTGCGGTCGAGCAGCGTATTCTGGTACTGGACATTGTCGTCGGCGGTCTTGCGTTGGCTTTCGATCCAGCTCGCCGAGGAAGACGCGAACTCGATCACGCTGCCGCTCGGCTTGCCCTGGGCCGAGGCGTCGAACGGCTGCGGCGCTTCCATCTTGTTGATGAGCTGCTGCAGCCGCGCCGAGAAGCCGGCATTGCCGGTCGTGTTGTAATTATAGGCGGCAACGCCGCTGATCGCGCCGTCGCGCAGCAGGTTCGGGTTTCCGCCCACGGCCGGATCGACCGAAGCGGCAACCGAGATCCTCCCGGCGAGGCCCACCGAGATCGTGGCGCTCGCGGGCATCGCGGGCGCGCCGGGATAAGTGAACAGGCCGGGCCGGTCCGCCAGCGTCGGGACAGCTGACTGGTCGCTTTCCTTGAAGGCGTCGATCAGGCCGCGCGCGATCTCGTCGAGCTGGCTCTGATACGTGACCGTGTCCTTGTCGCGCAGTTGGGCCAGGCCGGCGAGCTTGCCGGACTTGAGCGGCATGACGGAATTGGCACCGGTCACGGGAACGCCGTCGATGAAGACGGCATTGCCCGTGGTGCCGGCGGTATAGGCGTTGGTCGGCGCAAAGCTCACGGTCCGCGCCGTCTTGTCGAACAGCACGACGCCGCTGTCGGTATAGAGCGCGGCGTCTCCGTTGGGCCGGATCGACATCGAGACGCCGACCTCCTGCGACAGCCTCGATACGATGCTATCGCGCTGGTCGAGATAGTCGGTGACGTCGTCGCCGGAGATCGTGCCCTTCACGACGGCGGTGTTGACGGTCTGGAACTGGGACAGCAGCTGGTTGATGTTGGCGACCGAATTCGCCATGTCGGCGTCGGCCCCCTCGCGGACCGACTGCACCGTCTTGGTGGCCTGGTTGAGCCCGGTCACCATGTCCTTGGCGGACGTCACGGCGGCCTGCGCCAGGGTCGCATTGTCGGTGGAGTTGGCGTATTGCTGCAGCGCCTGCTTCAGCTTGTTGAGCTGGGCGGTCGGCGACTGCTCGAGCTCGGGATCGTCCACCGTCGCGGCCGCGATCTTCTGCAGGCCGTCATAGATCACGCTCTGCTTGGCCGACGACGAGGTCGCGGTCAGCACGTTCGAATAGAGACCCGAACTGGCCGCACGCTGGATCGCCGCAACATAGACGCCGGTGCCGGGGAGGTTGTCCAGCACGGCGATCTTGCGCGAATAGCCGGTGGCGCTGGCACCGGCGATGTTGCGCGAGATCGTCGACGACTGGATGCCCGACGCCATGAGCGAGGCGCGAGCGGAGTCGAGAGCGGCGGTAAGGGACATGATCTGCTCTTGCCGGGGGTGAGCGCCGAAGAATTCAGCGCTTCAGGTTGACGACGACGTCGAGCAGGTCGGCGCCCGTCTGGAACGATTTCGAGTTGGCGGTGAAGCCGCGCTGCGCCTCGATCATCCCGGTGAGCTCGTCCGCGAGATCGACGTTGGAGTCCTCCAGCGCACCGGACTGGACCGTGCCGAGCCCGCCGGTGCCGGCATTCCCGGCCTGCGCATTGCCGGAATTCATGTTGGTCGAATAGACGTTACCCGGCTCGGGGGTCAGATTGTCGGGGCTCGCGACGTCGGCGAGCATGATCGTGTAGAGCGTCAACTGCTGCCCGTTCTTGAGGATCGCCGTCACATGGCCCGCCTCGTCGACATCGACCTTGTCGATCGCCGCGGGCACGCTGCCGTTGACGGTGGCCTTGAAGCTGAAGTCGGCTCCAACCTGCGTCATGTTCGACAGGTCCATGGTCATCGCCGCGCCGCCCGGGACCGTGAACGTAAGGCCCGTCGGGCTCGCCGCGGCCAGCGCGCCCTTTCCGGTCGCGGTGGTGTCGAAGGTGAAAGTGGTGGCGGCGGCGAGCGAGGTGCCCGTCGCGGAGTTGTAGACCTGAACCTGCCAGGTATCCGAGCCGGCCGCCGTCGCGGTGTGGGACATATAGACGTCGAGCGTAACGGCCTGACCGATATTGTTGTAGGCGACGATCGAGCTCTTCGACGAATATGACGCCGGACCTGGCGGACCGGCAATGACAGCCGCCTTCGGATCGAGATTGCCGGTCGTTAAGGTCCCCGCAGTCGACGGCACCGGCACCTGCGAGACCTGGGCGATGTTCACGATCTGCATTCCAGCCAGGCTGTTCTGCGAGAAATTGGTCACTTTACCGGGCTGGCCCAGAAGGTAGTAGCCGGCCGCGTTGACGAGGTTGCCCTGAGCGTCCGGCACGAAGGAGCCGGCGCGCGTCAGATATTGCTGCGTGTTGGTGGCGTTCGAGACCACGAAGAAGCCGTTGCCTTGCACGGCAAGGTCCGTGGACGACGTCGTGAACTGCGTATGCCCGGCGTCGCTGATGGCGTAACGGACGGTCGTCTCGACAGCGCCGGAGTCGTAATTGCCAGAGCCGCTCTTCAGGATCAGCGAGGAGAATTCGGTCGAAGCCCGCTTGTAACCGGTGGTGTTGACGTTCGCGATGTTGTCCGAAACCGTCGACAGCTTGTTGGACTGCGCGCTCATACCGGAAACGCCGGTGCGCATAACACCATACAGGCTCATGAAGTGGGCTCCTTTGGTAGGTTGCAGTTACAATGGGGGATCTTGCTTGCGCGGGGCTGATGGTTCGGAACCATGCACAACTTCACGTCGTCATGTCGTTTTCGGCTGACAGAACGAGCGCGCCTTGTCGGTCCAGGCGCCGAAGCCGCTCGACACGAGGTGAGCCACGATGTGACAGACATAGCGCTTCTGCGCCGGCTGATTGTTGGGGCCGGCATTGTAGCGAGCCACCGCCATGGTCCAGCTGCCCTCGCGCTGCTTCAGCTCTTTCAGGAAGCGCGCGGCATATTCGACGTTCTTCGCGGGATCGAACATCGCGCGCACCGAGACGAACTTGTCGCCGTGATAGTAATGATTGATCTGCATGCAGCCGAGATCGATCAGCTTGATGCCCTTGCCGCGCATGGCCTCGAAATTTGCGATCGCATCGTCCATGTCCCTGGCGAACACGGTCTGGCCGTCGGCGCCGAGGGCGTAAGGATGCAGCGCGCCGCGACGCCCGGTCTCGGTGAGACCGACTGCATAGAGAATGCCGAGCGGAATCCCATGCTGCTGGGCCGCGCGCGCCATCTCGCGCTCGCAGGGGCGCGCGGCGTCGGCGGCCGCGTCCGCGGCGCCCGCATTACAGATAAACAGGGCCGCGACGAAGATGCGGCGCCACGTCCTGGTCATGACGCGTCTCCTGGCTGGGCTGGCGCTCCTGGCGGGCCTGCTTCGCGCCGCCATCGGATTGCCCCGACGACGTGCCTGCGCCACCGAACGCACCTTGCGACTGCGACGAGGGCTGTTGCTGGCCCGAGAGCTGCGGCTGCGACTGGCCGGAGCCGCTCTGGAATCCATCCAGCGAGCCGTGCTGCACGGGCGCGACGTCGGCGACATAACCCGCCGTCTGCATGAGATCGCGGATCTGGTCGCGCTGCTGATCCAGCATCTGGCTCGTGTCCTTGCGCGCGGCCGCAAGGTGGACGGACACTTCGGTGCCGACGAGACGAAGGCGCACGGTGACGTTGCCGAGCGCGGGCGGCTCAAGATTGATGGTCAGGATCTTGAGCGGCTGATCCGGCGCATTGGTCTGGGATGCTGCGAGATCGGGCGCTGCGGACGCCGCCGGGGTTGCGGAGTCCTTCAGTTCGGCGACGACCGCATTGGCGACTTGTTGCGGGGCGTTGAACTGCGCCGGGGGCAGATGGGTCTCCTGCTGGACCACGGTGACCTTGGTCGTCTCGGGCAACGCGTCGCGCGTCGAGACCTTGGCGGCGCGTTCGACATTGGCCGTGACCGCCTCGAAGCCTGATGTCGCGGGCATGGCTTTGGCGGAAGCCTCGCTGCCTGGCTGTGCGGCCGCGGCTTGCGATGCATCGCCTTGTGCACGCGCGCCGGTCGGAACGGCAGCAGACGGCGCGGAATCCGCCGTCGTTGCCTTCGCCATGCCTGTGGCCGCAACTTCGCGCTTCGTCCCGGATGAGCGCTCGTCGCGCGCGGGCACGTCTTTCCTGTCGCCCGACTGCGACGGCATTTGCGGCTTCGCGGCCGATGCGGCAACGAGATCCTGTGCCACGATCGCGGGAGCGTTCGGGCGGTTCGAAACGTCCGGCTTCGGATCATGCCCGACTGGACTTTGCGTCTCCGACGATTTGTCGGTTGTCTGATCGCCAGCCTTGAGCACGTCGGTCGCCTCGGTGCGCTCGTCCGTCTCGTCCTTCGACTTGTCCTTGCCCGCTGGGTGGGCCAGACGCGTGCGCAGCGCTCCGGCCTTCGCGGTCGTATCGCTGCCCTCATCGTTGAGTGCCTGCTTGGCGAGGTTCGAGACGGTGTGGAGCAGATCGTTGAACGACGAGCCAGCCTGCGGTTTGCCCCCGGCGCTCTTTGCCGAACGCGACGTGCCGCGGATGTTGAGGCTCTCGGCGAGACCCGAGAAAAGCTGTCCGGAGGTTCCACTGAGCTTGGTCATGGGCGGCGGTCCCTGGTAAGGAGTTCGAGTTCGCCGAGCTGCTTCTGCGCGCGCGCGAGCGTCACGGTTGATGACGCCAGATCGAGACGCGCCGGCGTTGCCGGAGGCTTGTCGGCAGCAGTGGCGGATCCGCCCGGAAGCGGCTTGCGAATATCGAGCGCGAGCTGCACCGTGGCATTCAAAAGGGGGACGTCCCGCTCGGGCAGCTTCGACCGGTCGACTGCCTTCAGCTCGGCAAGACCGCCGTCATACTCGTTGGCGAGCGCCCGCGCGGCGCCGCGGAAGAAATGCGCCCGCTCGCGATCCGCCGAGGCGTCGGCGCTGAGCGTCAGCGCCCGTTCGCCGGCAAGCCGCGTCACGGCCAGCTGCCCGCGCACCATCGCCGCGCGCGCGATCACGAGATAGAGCTTGAGGCGGCTCGCGCGATCAATCTGCTCGAGCAGCGCTGCGATCCGCGCGAAGCGGCGATCATCGAGCGCCAGACTCGATTGCGTCAGGCCCGAGGAAAAGCGCTGCCAGAAATCGCCGGCATAGATCGAGTTACGGTAATGGCGGATATAGGCCAGCGCCAGGAACTCGAACTTGTCGAAATCCTCCGCCTGCCCCACCAGCAGGATCTCGCGCCGCAACGCCGCCTCCTCCACCAGCGTGCCAGGCAGGAGCAGGCGCGCGTCGTCCAGACGCTCGATCGCGAGCGATGCCTCGGAACGTGCGAACAACGCACCCTGGACCAGCGCGACCTGTCCGCCGAGGCCGGAGGACAGCGTCCGCGGCCTGACGTCCTTGAGCAGCTCCCGCGCTTCCTCCTGACGGCCCTCGACATAGGCGAGCGCGCCGTTGAACAGCCGCTCGTCGACGTTCATCTTGTCGCGCGGCAGCTTGCGTACGATTTGCGGCGCGCCGCCGCTGAGCAGGTAGATGACCGCAGCCTGGCTGTTCTGCGCATTGCTCCACACGCCCGGATCGGCGGCGAGAAACTTCTCTCCGATCTGCCGGATCAGCGCGATGTGGCTGCCATGCGCGGCCGTGTCACCGTTGGCGATGCCGTCCTGCACGGCTTGCAACGCGCGGACGAGCTCATAGGGCTCGCCCGACTGGCGCGCGGGTTGTGCGAGCGCGTTCGCTGCCGTGAACGGCAGGAGCAGCAAGGCGGCGCAGAGGAGCGGCCTCATCAAGGGCGCTTCTCACGAATCAGGATCTCGATCCGGCGGTTCTGCGCGGCCGCCGGATCGTTCGGAAGCTTCGGCCGTCGGTCGGCATAGCCTTCGACATGCTCGATCCGCATTGCGTCGACGCCGGAGCGAACCAGCATGTAATAGGTCATCTGGGCGCGGGCGGTCGACAGCCGCCAATTGTCGTAAGTCTCAGAACGATACGGTCGATTGTCGGTATGGCCGCGGACGATGATCATGCCCTGGCGTTTCGTCAGCAACGGCCCGATCTTGTCGATCACGCGGATCAGCTCGGGCCGCGGCTCGGCCGAGCCGACCGCGAACATGCCGAAGCTCGCATCGTCGGTCAGGCTGATCAGGAGGCCCTCCTCGACCTGACGCACCTCGGCCGCCGGCCCGGCGCCCGCCTTGATGTCCGAGAGCGCGTCCGCGATCGCGGCCTGAAGCTGCTTGACGGTCGGCTGCTGGGTTTGCGCCGCATCGCGCGGCTCGGACTCCTTCGTCGTATCGTTGGGACGTGCCTGCGCGGCGGCGTTGGCTTGAAGGCTCGCCTGAGCGCTGCCCTCGCGCGGGGCTTGCGCCGGCGCGGGCCCCGGCGGCAGCAACGGCGACAGGTTTGCGGACGACGCATCCGCGTTCGGCGCCAGGCTTCCGCCGGCATCGTCCGCCTTGGCACGACGGGCCTGCGGCTCGCCCTGATTTGTGCCTGAGGCGCCGTCGCGCGCGGAGGCATTCGGCTTGGGCTCGCTCTCCATCATGCGATCGGCGTCCTTGGATGCTTGCGGCGCCAGCTTCCAATAGCCGGGGTCGAAGGGATCGCGGTAGGCGTCGCCGCCCTTGAGACCATCCTCTTCGGCGGACGTCAGCGCGCCGGCGCGCCGCTGTCCCGTGGACTGGTTCGCGCTGTTCGCGATCTCGGAGAGCGTCGCATAGGGATCACGGAACAGGACTTTCTCTTCATAGGAGGCCGGCTTCTCGGCCGTCGGCGAGTCGCCGCGACGTTCCTCGTTCGAGCCGGCCGGCTGACGCTTGCCATCCTGACCTTCGAACGAGGTCGGCTCCTTCTTTGAGAGATTCTTCAGGCCCTTCGGCGCGGGGGCATTTTCCGCCAGCTGGATCGGATTGAAATAGCTCGCGACGACCTGCTTCTGATCCTGGTTGAGCGCGTTGAGCAGCCACATGACCAGGAAGAACGCCATCATCGCGGTCATGAAGTCCGCATAGGCGATCTTCCATACGCCGCCGTGATGCGCCTCCTCAGCGAAAGCGCTGCGCCGGCGGACGATCACGAGTTCATGCTTGACCTCTTCCATGATGGGCTACCGGCGTGCTTCCTTCAGGCGTTCGCCCCAGGCCGCGATCTGCGTCTCGATCACGGTCTGGTCGGCCACGACGCGGACCTCCACGCTGTCGGCCGCCTCGTACTCGATGCCGGTGCGCCTGGATGCCTCGAGCTGCGTCTTCACGAGGTCGAGCAGCTCGCTCGGACCGGTGACCTTGAACGCCGGCACCGACGAGTTGCCGGTCAGCGCCGCGATCTGCTCGACCAGCGATCCGATCGCCTTGTCGCGGACCGCCTCGGTGAGGAACGGCAGTAATATCCGCGCCACGGAGCTTGCGATGTTGGTCTCGATCTCGCGGCAAGCCGTCTCGAAGCCGCTGACGACCGCGACTGCCTGCTGGTCGGACCATTTGGCGCGTTCCTCGCCGAGACGGATCGCGCTGCGGACGCGCTCCTCGGCAAGCCTGGCGTCGCCTTCCGCGACGCCGGCCGCATGGCCGCGGCGGTAGGCGTCGTCCAGGAGATTGGCCGGCGGGGCTTCCGCCTTCGGCGCTGGAGACGGCGACTGCGGCAGCGGCTGCGAATGGGCCTGGGGCTGCGGCGGAGGCTCGCGCATGACCTCCTTCGGCCTCGTCAGCACGTCCTGGATCCTGGGCGGCGGAGGCGGCGGCGATTTGACCCGGCCGTTCGCGTCGAACTGCGTCAGGAATTTTCCGATTGCCGCGTTCATGCCGCCTCCTCGCGTCGCATCCAGTCTTTAAGGATCGCTGCGGCTTGCGCCTGGTCGAGCCGGACGATCTGCTCCAGTCGCTTCTGCGGCGTTCGCTGCATCTTGCCTTCGAGATCTTCGACGAGATTGAGCTCGGGGTCCTGACTCTCGGCCAATGCAAGGGCCGCAGCAGCCTCGATCTCAGCCGCCTCGGCGGCCTCCACCTGCTCCTGCTCCGCGCGATGGGTCAGAATACCGTTGACCGCCGGCCGCAAGCCAAACCAGACCAGCATCGACGCAACGGCCAGGATCGTCACCGCGTTGATGACGCTGCCGAGCTGCTTGTTGATCATCTCGACGAAGCTGATCGGTGGCACCGGCGCCATCTCGCGCGAGCCCTCGATGAAGTCGACGGCCGTCACCTGGATCTGGTCGCCGCGCTGCTTGTCAAGTCCGCCGGCCGTCGCCGCGAGCTGGCTGATCTCGGCGAGCTTGCTGTCGACGATGGCCTGGTTGCTCTTGTCGCCGAGATCGGCGACCAGCCGCGCCCGATTGACCAGGACGGCGATGAAGAGCTTCTTCACCGAATAGCCGTCGCTCACCGTCGTCGTGGTCTTGGACGAGACCTCGAAGTTGGTGACGTCCTCGCGGCGGGTCTTGTCTTCGCTGGAGTTCTTGCCGCCGCCGGCGTTGACCTGTTGATCGGGAAGGTTCTGCTGCACCGTGGTCGGCGTCGAACGGTCGGCGTTCTGCGAGGATTCCTTCTCGCGCACGTTCCGCACCGAACGCTCGGCCCGGCTTTCCGGATCGTAGACGGTCTCGTTGATCTGCCGCTTGTCGGTGGAGAGCTGTGGTGCGACGCTGACCTCGAAATTGTCGAGGCCCAGATAGGGCGTCAGCGCCTTGCGGATGTTCTCCTGCACCATGCCGCCGACCGTCTTCTGCAGGCTCGCCATCTTGGTCGGGGCAGCGGTCGCCTCGTCCTCTTCGGCGAGCAGCATCGAGCCGTCGGCATCCAGCACCGTCACCTTGTCCCGGTTCATGCCTGGAATGGCGGCGGCGACGAGATGGCGGATCGACTGCGCCGTGCGGGCCTCGATCGCGCCGTCGGTGCGCAGCACGACCGATGCCGAAGGCGGCTGCTGCGTCGCGCGGAACGAGCCGCGCACCGGCAGCACGATATGCACCCGCGCCGCCTTGACGCCCTTCATCAACTGCACCGTGCGCGCGATCTCGCCTTCCAGCGCCCGGAGCTTGGTGACCTCCTGCATGAACGAGGTCAGGCCGAGCGAGCCGATCTTGTCGAACAGCTCGTAGCCGGAATTGGCGCTGGTCGGCAGCCCCTTCTCGGCCAGCAGCATCCGCGCCTGCATGGTCTGGCTCGGGCGCACCGAGAGCGCGTCGCCGGCCGTATTGACGTCGAAGGTGATGTTCTGCTCGCGCAGCGCGGCGCCCATGCGCGTCACGTCTTCGCGGGTGAGGCCGGTATAGAGCGTCTCGAATTCAGGTCGGCTCAGATAGTACGCGCCGCCGACGACGGTCACGAGAACGGCAAAACCGATCAGGCCCAGGGCCATCAGGCGTCGCGGCCCAAGCTCCAGCAGATTGTTGAGCAGTTGCTGTACCTGCGCACGACTGAGCATATGACCTCGTACCAATGCGAACGTACGGGACACTCCGCTGCCAACCTTGTCTGAAGGTTGCGCGAGGACACGAATGTGTCAGTTCGCAGGCGAGGCGTTGCAATTTTACAAGCAGCCCGGGGCGACGCAATCGGGCCAGCGGCAACGTGCGCCGGGACGCCTGGCCGCACGATCGGCCGCTGCGCGTCGCATGAAATTCAACGTCGGGAGATCGATTGCGGGCACGTCGCGCCGTCGCGTCCGCCGGTCACGGCGGGGACCGTGCTCCCTTAAGGGAGCACGGTCGTTTTCGAAAGCGTCGCTTAGCCGCGGAACAGCGACAGGATGCTCTGGCTGTTCTGGTTGGCGATCGAGAGCGCCTGAACGCCGAGCTGCTGCTGGGTCTGCAGCGCCTGGAGCCGGGTCGATTCCGCGTTCATGTCGGCGTCGACGAGCTGGCCGATACCACGATCCACCGAGTCCATCAGCGACTTCACGAACTCAGTGTTGTTCGAGATGCGGTTCTTGATGGCACCGAGGTTGGCGGCGGACTGGCTGACCGTGTTGATCGCGGCGGTGACCTGCGCGATGTAGGTATCGATCGTGGTCTGGTCGGCCGTCGAGTCGGTCAGCGCACCGATGTTGAGGCTGTCGACCGACGCGCTGCCGCTCACCGTATCGAGGATACCACTCGTGCTCGAGGTGTAGAGCGAGTAGTTGGCGACCGTCACCGTGATGGTGTTGATCGTCGGCGTGGCGCCGACGCGCGAGAACGACGACACCAGGTTGACCGTCGCCGGGGTGGAGGCGTTGGTGCTCAGCCAGTTAACGCCGTTGAACGTCGCCGCATTGGCCACGTTCTTCATGTCCTGCTGGATCTGGGTGATTTCCGACTGGATCTTCTTGCGGTCGATACCGGCGGTCTTGGCTTCGACCAGCAGCGCCTGGAGCTTGGTCAGGCCGGAGTTCTGGTCGCCGATGACCTTGTTCAGAGCGGTGTATTCGGTGTCGACGGTCGCAGCCGACAGACCGAGCGAGTCGGAGACGGCGGAGAGCGCGGCGTTGTCGGCGCGCATCGAGGTCGCGATCGACCAATAGGCCGAGTTGTCCGAAGCGGTCGAGACGCGCTGGCCGGTGGAGATGCGGTTTTCGGTCGTCTGCAGGCTGGCGCTGACATTCCGGAGGGTCTGGAGCGCAGTCATTGCAGCGGAGTTGGTAAGCAGGCTGGAAGCCATCTTTGATGTCCCTTTGAAAACAGATTGGATGGGGACATACCGGGCTTGCACCGGTACGACAGGGCGGCATCATGCCTTTGGGCTGCGGAAATGCGCGTAAACCCAATCCGTCGTAGCGGCGAGACTAGCCAGCGAAGCTTGTGCGGGGCTTGTGGCACCGTGCCCCCGCTGCAACAGGGCAGCCGAAATCACGGTGCGCGCGTCGGGCAAACGAAAGGGCCGCGCTTCGCGAGAAGCGCGGCCCTCCCGAGATCGTCTAAAGGCTTAGCGGAACAGCGACAGGATGCTCTGGCTGTTGTTGTTGGCGATCGAGAGCGCCTGAACACCGAGCTGCTGCTGGACCTGGAGGGCCGCCAGGCGGGTGGACTCCTGGTTCATGTCGGCGTCGACGAGCTGGCCGATACCGCGATCCACCGAGTCCATCAGCGACTTCACGAACTCCGAGTTGTTCGAGATACGGTTCTTGATGGCGCCGAGGTTGGCGGCGCCCGAAGACACCGTGCCGATCGCTGCGGTGACCTTCGCGATGTAACCATCGAGAATGGTCTGGTCAGCAGACGAGTCGGTCAGTGCTCCGATGTTGAGGCTGTCGACCGACGCGCTGCCGCTCACCGTGTCGAGGATACCACTCGTGCTCGAAGTGTAGAGCGAGTAGTTGGCGACGGTCACCGTGATCGAGCTGGTGGTCGGCGTGGAGCCGACACGCGAGAACGACGACACGAGATTGACGGTCGTCGGCGTGGAGGCGTTCGTGCTCAGCCAGTTGACGCCGTTGAAGGTCGCCGCGCTGGCGACGTTCTTCATGTCCTGCTGAATCTGGGTGATTTCCGACTGGATCTTGCTGCGATCGATACCGGCGGTCTTGGCTTCGACCAGCAGCGACTGGAGCTTGGTCAGGCCGGAGTTGCTGTCGCCGAGGACCTTGTTCAGAGCGGTGTACTCGGTGTCGACGGTCGCGGCCGACAGACCGAGCGAGTCGGAGACGGCGGAGAGCGCGGCGTTGTCGGCGCGCATCGAGGTCGCGATCGACCAGTAGGCGGCGTTGTCCGCGGCGGTAGCCACGCGCTGGCCGGTGGAGATCCGGCTCTGCGTGGTGGAGAGTTGCGAGCTGACAGACCGCAGGGTCTGGAGCGCGGTCATGGCGGACGAGTTCGTGAGCAGGCTTGACATTGCGAATGTCCCTTTATGTACGCGTTACATTTTCATCAGGGGACATACCGGACTTGCACCGGTACGGAGGGGCGGCATCATGCCTTTGGACCGATATGGGTGAGGTCCAACCCGCCGTGACGCCTTGCTAACACGTCGAATCTTGCCGGCGGATTAAGATCGGCTTGAATTCCTCAGCAATATCATATGGTTAATATTACTTTCCGCTAACCATAACGAGCCGGGCCGACGATCGCCGCCGTTACGAGAACGACCGCACAAGTCCGGAGGCGAGCAAATTCCAGCCGTCGATCAGCACGAAGAACAGCATCTTGAACGGCAGCGCCAGGATCGTCGGCGGCATCATCATCATGCCCATCGACATCGTCAGCGTCGCCACGATCATGTCGATGACAAGGAACGGCAGGATGATGAGAAATCCGATCTCGAACGAACGCCTCAGCTCGGAGATCATGAAGGCCGGGATGATGACGCGCAAATCGACGCGCTTGTCGTCGAACTTCTTGCGAAAGCTCTCCGCGGCGAGCGACTCGAAGGTCTGCAGATCCTTGTCGCGGACATGAGCCAGCATGAACTCGCGGAACGGATCCGTGATCTTCAGATAGGCCTGCTCTTCCGAGATCTCGTTCTTCATCAGCGGCTGGACGCCGGTCTCCCAGGCGCGGTCGAAGGTCGGCGCCATCACGTAGAAGGTCATGAACAGCGCGAGGCTGATCAGCACCAGGTTGGCCGGCGTGGTCTGCAGGCCGAGACCGGCGCGCAGGAACGACAGCGCCACCGCAAATCGCGTGAAGCTCGTCACCACGATGAGCAGTCCCGGTGCCACCGACAGCACCGTGATCAGCGCCATCAGCTGGATGATCCGGCCGCTGGTCGAGCCGTTTCCGGGCGGCAGCAGCGAGTTGAGGTCCGGAATCTGGGCGAGCGCCACTTCGGGCAGCACGACCAGAACCAACGCGAGCAGCAGGATTTTCACTCTCACTGAATCACCAGGGTCTCAATGATCAATTCGCGCACCTTGCCCGACGAACGGATATTGGCGCGCTCCGTCAGGTCGTCGCGCAGATGCTGAAGCCCGCGCGATCCCTCGAACTGCGTCACCGTCGCCGACCGCAGATAGGTGACGATGTCCTCGCTGATGTGGGCGGCCAGGATGCCGGCGTCTTCGTCGCTCATGCTCTCGGTCACCATGGAGGCTTCGATGCGGGCCCAGTTGTTGGCCGGCGCGGAGAGATTGGTCACGATCGGGGACAGCTTCCTGAGCCGCGCGCTGCCGGCGTAGCTCGAGGCAAGCGGCGGCGGCGTGGCGGTCTTCTTCGCGTCGGCGACGCGCTCGGCGGCCGCGAATAGATGCAGCCCGGCCAGCGCGCCCGCACCGATCGCGACAAGGGTCAGCGCTACGATGGCCCCAATCAGGCGCATCACGTCCCCTGCCCTCGCGATGCGGCCAGACCGGCGCGAACTTCAGAATGGTGCCACGGCGTCATAGATCCGATGTCCCCATCCAGGCTGCTGCACGTCGGACAGATTTCCGCGACCGCCATAGGACACGCGGGCCTCGGCGATCTTCTCGTAGGAGATCGTGTTGGTGCGCGAGATATCGCGCGGACGCACGATGCCGCCGACGTTGAGCACGCGCATCTCCGTGTTGACGCGAAACTCCTGCGAGCCGCTGATCATCATATTGCCGTTCGGCAACACGTCGGTGACGATGGCCGCGATCGAGAGCTTGATATCCTCGGTGCGATCGATCTGGCCGTTGCCCTTGATCTGGGTATTGGTGCTGAGGTTGGCGTTGGTCGATCCCTTGTCGCTCCACCCTGCGACGTCCATCAGCCAGTCGAGCCCGAACTTGACCTGCGAATCGCGCGAGCGGCCGGTCTTGTTGTCGAGCTTGGCCTTGTCCTGCATCGAGATGATCACCGTCACGACGTCGCCGGTGCGCCGGGCGCGGGGATCGCGGTAGAGGTCGGTGCCGTCGTCCCAGGTCGAGCGATAGCTGACAGGCGTGCGCATGCGCGGCGTCACGGGAATCGGATCGGCCTGGGTCCGGAGGCCGCTGCCGACCGGCGACATTTGCGGGCCGGTCAGGACCTCGGACGGATCATGGAAGCATCCGGCCAGGGGCACGGACGCCAGCACCAGCGAGAGGATGAGGATCGGCTTCTTCATCTATTTGGTCTTTCCGTCATCCACGCGACGCATTCCGCCAAGCAGGTCGGCGAGGTGCGCCGCGCGTGCCGTATCCATCTCGTTGAAGATCGCGCTCGAATTCCTCGGGCTGAGCTTGGCGAGCACGGCGGCGGCAGTCTCGTCCGCCATGCCGGCAATCTGGGTCGCCGCGGCTTCGGGCTTCATGCGCGAATAGATCTCGACGACGCTGGCTTCGGCCTTCTTCAGGAAGTCGTCGCGCAGCGCCATCCACTTCTCGTATTCGACGCGCTTGGCCTCGACCTCGGCGAGCCGCTCGCGCAGCAGGTTCTCGGCCTTTTCCAGCTCCTTGAGCTGCCAGGCCAGCCTCGCATCGACGGCGGGATCGGCGACGTTGCTGCAGAACAGGGCGACCTCGTTGTCCGCGGATACCGCGGCCTGCGGCGGCGCAGGTTTCGGCGGTGCCGTGACGCTGCCGGGCTTGGCCGGACGCGCCGGTGCAGATGGTGGTGCAGCAGCCGCTGGCGTCTCGGAAGCGGGCACTGCGCCAGTGGTCGCAGGTCCCTGGTCTTCGGCCGCCCAAGCCGTCGCCCGGATCGACGCATTGTCGCCAGGCATCGCCGTGACCGGCTGCGGCTTCTGCGGGCCGGGGGCGCGGGCGCGCGCGAAGGAGAGCAGGTTGAGCGGCTTCGATTGCTTGGCCTCATCCAGGGCCAGCGCGGGCGACGCGCCCGCGAGCACGGATGCCGCGACCAGCAGGAGGAGTTTGGCTTTGTGATCCAGCTTCAGCATCGGGCGGCGTGCGATTCTCGGTCGAGACCCGAGCATTGAGCGACCAAGCTTGCACGACGCTTGCGCATCATTGGACGATGACATCGGCCTGGAGCGCACCAGCCGTCTTGATCGCCTGCAGGATCGCGATGATGCCCGACGGCTTCAGGCCGATCTGGTTCAGCCCGCGCACCAGGCGCTGCAGATCGACCCCGCTGAGGATCGCCACCTGCGATCCGGCCTCGTTGGCCTCGACCACGGTCTGCGGGACCACCACGGTCTGCCCTCGCGAGAACGGCGCCGGCTGCGACACCACGGGCATCTCCGTGACACGCACCGTCAGATTGCCGTGCGTCACGGCCACGGTCGATATCCGCACGTCGCGCCCGATCACGACCGTGCCGGTGCGCTCGTTGATCACCACCCGTGCCGGCGTATCAGGTTCGACCGTCAGTTCGCCGATCTCGGCAAGGAAGCGGACAGGGCCGATGTGGCGCGGCTTCGACAGCACGATGGTACGGTAGTCGCGCTCGAAGGCGATCTGCGCGCGGTAGCGTCCACCGGCGTAGCGGTTGATGGCGTCCAGGATGCGCGTTGCGGTGACGAAGTCGGGGTTCTTCAACTGCAGCACCAGGAACTCCATCTCGTGGAGACTTCCCTGCACCTCGCGCTCGACCAGCGCACCGTTCGGGATGCGCCCGGCCGTCGGCGTGCCCTGACTGACGTTCTGCGCCTGGCCTCCGACGCTGTAACCGGCCACCGTGATCGCGCCCTGCGCCACCGCGTAGACGGCGCCATCCGCTGCGCGCATCGATGTCATGACCAGCGTACCGCCAAGAAGCGACGTCGCATCGCCGAGTGACGACACGGTCACGTCCATGCGCTCGCCAGGCCCGATCGAGGGCGTCAGGTCAGCAGTCACCATCACGGCCGCGACGTTGCGCGTGCGCAGCGTCGTCGGACGCGTCGGATTGTTGGTGCTCGTGGTCTCGTTCCTGACGTTGATGCCCATGTTCTCGAGCATCGATTGCAGGGACTGCTCCGTGAACGGAGCGTTGCGAAGCGTGTCGCCGGTGCCGTTCAGGCCGATGACGAGGCCGTAGCCGACGATCTGGTTTTCGCGCAGACCCTTGATGTCCGCGATGTCCTTGATGCGGACGGCGGCATGGGCGCTGGCAGCCGAAAGCAGCAGGACGAGCGCAAGCAGGATTCTGGTCATGACCCGTCCACGACCTTCACGGTGCCGTCCGGCTGGACCACGCCCCTGATGATCACCCCGGTATCCGTGTTGCGCACCGGGATGAGCGCGCCGGACGCACCCGACTGCATCGCCGAGCCGTAAGTGACGATGGACAGGCCGCTGTCTTCCACCACGACCTTGACCATGGCGCCGCGGGCGACGGTCCAGGGGTCTTCCACCGTGTTGGTTGGGATGGGCTGGCCCGGCAGCAGCGCGCGCCGCGCCATGCGGCCGACCAGGACCTGGCGCCCTTCGACGAACATGGCGACGCCGAGCAGGCTCGGCGCGAAGGCGCGCTCGGTGATCATGTCGTCCCGGATCAGCTCGCCGGCGCGGATCGCAACCGCCGGCACGGGAAGCCGCTTCTCCTCGGCCATGGCGAGGCGCGCCGAAGCCAGAACCAGCAGCACGGCGGCCAACCCGCGCACGATCAGGCCCACCCTGTTCAACATCGAGACACCGGAACTAGCGCATGCCCTTCGATACGGTCTGGGCCATTTCGTCCGAGGCCTGGATGACCTTGGCGTTCATTTCGTAGGCGCGCTGCGCCGAGATCAACTCGGTGATCTCCTTGACCGGGTCGACGTTGGAGGCTTCGAGCCATTTCTGGTTGATCTTGCCGTAGCCGGAATCGCCCGGCAGGCCGACGACCGGCGTGCCCGACGCCGTGGTCTCCTTGTAGAGATTGCTGCCCAGCGGCTCGAGGCCCGCCTCGTTGGCGAAGTTGGCGAGGTTGAGCTGGCCGATCTGGCGCGGGTTCACCTCGGTATCCAGCTTGGCGAAGACCTGGCCGGTCTGGTTGACCGTGACCTCGACCGTGCCCTGCGGTATTGTGATCGCGGGATCCAGCAGATAGCCGTCGATGGTGACGAGTTGGCCGTTGGCATTGGTGTTGAACGAGCCCGCGCGGGTGTATTGCACCTCGTTGTTCGGACCGAGCACCTGGAACCAGCCGCGACCGTTGATCGCCATATCGTAGGGGTTGCCGGTCTGCGTCAGCGCGCCCTGGATGTGCAGCTTGCGGATCGCCGCCGACTTGACGCCGAGACCGAGATTGGCGCCTTCCGGGATCGGCGACGAACCGTTGACGTTCGCGACGCCCTGCATGCGGTCCATCTGGTAGAACAGATCGGTGAACTCCGCGCGGGCGCGCTTGTACGACGTCGAGTTGATGTTGGCGATGTTGTTCGCGATGACTTCGATGTTGGTCTGCTGGGCGTTCATGCCCGTGGCCGCAATGGCGAGCGATTTCACAGCTTCATTCCTTCAGATCAAATCGACATCCGGACGACTTCTTGATAGGCCTGCACGACCTTGTCGCGAACCGCGACCGCCGTCTGCAGGGCCTGCTCGGCCGACATCAGCGCCTCCACGACTTTCCGGGTAGATTCCTTGCCCTGCATCGCCGAGATCGACGCCGCTTCGCCTGCCTTGAGCGTCCCGATCGCGTCGGTCGTCACCTGCTTCATCACCGATTCGAACCCGACATCGTCGGTGGACTGAATGGCGGTCGGCGCCGCCGGCGAGATGGCCTGCGCCTCGGTCGCACGGCTCGCCGCTTGCCCAGCGGAAATCGCAGTGGATGAAATTGCCTCAAGCATTGTCAGCTCCTCAAGAGGTCGATGGTCATGCCGAGCATCGACCTCACCTGTTTCACGACCTGGAGATTGGCTTCATAGGACCGGTTGACTTCCCGCATGTCGGCCATCTCGATCATCATGTTGACGTTCGGCAGCTTGACGTAGCCGGCCTTGTCGGCAGCGGGATGTCCCGGGTCGTACTCCACGCGGTACGGCGTGGTGTCGACCCCGATCTCCTTGACCTTCGCCAGCTGCGCGCCCGAGGCGCGGTCCATGGCGGCATCGAAGGTGATGGTCTTGCGCTGATACGGATCGGCGCCGGCGGCACGCCCCGTCGAGGTCGCGTTCGCGAGATTCTCAGAGACGATGCGCATACGCGTCGACTGCGCTTCGAGCCCGGAGCTCGCGACCGTCAATGACGCTTGCAGTGAGTCCAGCATCTCAATTCACCTCAGCTCTTCGCGCTCGACAGCAGCATGCGGTGAAACGACCGCACGACTGCCGAGTTCATCGAGTAATCGCGACTGACGTCGCTACCCTTGATCATTTCCTGCTCGAGGCTGACCGAATTGCCGGAGTGAACCACTTCCCAGCTGTCCTTCTTCGCGGTCGCCCGCGTGTCGGTCTCGGCCGCGGCCAGCTGCATGTGCGACGGCGACGTCATGGCAAGCCTCACCGGCATGCCGTCGAGCACCTTGTTGAAGGGCTCGACGTCGCGCGCCTTGAAACCGGGCGTGTTGGCGTTGGCGACGTTGGTGGCGATGGTCGACTGGCGGAGTTCGAGGTACCGCGCCTGCGACGATGCGAGTTCGAAGAGATAAAGCGGTCCCACGACAGCCCCGTTCTGGTCCATTCGGGAGAAGCCTAGGGCGTTAAGCTTTCGTCAAGCTGTTGGGCCGGACGTCGTCCTCTGAATTCTACTGGACCTTCTCGGTCCGCGACGCCTGCTTCGACTGGAGGAAGTAGATGATCTCGGCCACGGGGCGGAAGAATTCCGCCGGAATCACCTGATCGACCTGGACCGCCTCGTAGAGTGCGCGCGCCAGCGCCTTGTTCTCGATCACGGGAATCCGGTTCTGCTCGGCGACCTCGCGGATCTTCAGCGCGATCACGTCCATGCCCTTGGCCACCACGAGCGGCGCCGGATTTTCCTCGCGCTTGTAGCGCAGCGCGATCGCGAAATGCGTCGGGTTCGCGATCACCAGCGTCGCGCGCGATGCGGATGCAATCATCCGCTGCCGCGAGCGGTCGCGCGCCAGCGAGCGCAGGCGCGCCTTGATCAGCGGGTCGCCTTCCGCCTGCTTGTGCTCGTCCTTGATCTCCTGCTTGGTCATGCGTAGTTGGCGCCGCCAGTGGAAGCGCGCCCAGGCGAGATCGATCGCCACCAGGACGATGGTCGCGATGCAGATTGCCGAGACGATCCGCATCGCGATATTGAGGATCATCTCCGGCAGCGCAACCGGATCGGTGTACATCGCCTCGAACGCCTTCGCCTCCGACGCGCGCAGCACGAAGGCAACTACGGAGGTCACGGCGGCCAGCTTGAACAGCGACTTGGCGAACTCGACCAGTCCCTGCGTTCCGAACAGCCGGCTCCAGCCGCTGATCGGTGAGATTCGCGACAGGTCGGGCTTGATGCGCTCCAGCACCAGACGCGGTGCGTTTTGCAGCAGCGAGGCGGCGAGTCCGAACGCGCCGAGGGTGACGACCAGCGGCACCAGGAAGCGCAGCGCCTCGAGACCGACCACGGTGAGCAGGTTCTGTGCGTCCGCGCCGGTCGAGAGCGGGAAGCCCTCGGGATCGTCCAGGAGGTTCTTCAACGTCGGCGTCAATTGCTGCACGCCCTGGCCGATCAGGAACGCCTGAATGACCATCAGCGCGGCCATCGAGGCGAAAATAGAGGCCTCCCGAGAGACCGGGATCTTGCCCTGTTCGAGCGCATCACGGACTTTCTTCTCGGTCGGCTCTTCTGTCTTGCTCTCCTGATCGGATGATTCTGCCATGCCCGTTCAGCGGTCAGCGGAAGACCAGCTCATCCTCCTGATCGGGGTTGAGCTCGATTTCGCCCTTCTCCGCGAGGTCGAGCGCCAGGTCGGTGATGACGCGGCGCGCCTCCAGCACGTCGCGCTGGTTCGACGGCTCGCCGATGGCGAGCTCGTGCTCGACGACGCGGCGGACGCGCGAGGCGACCGCGGACAGGATCAGTTCGCGGAAATGCTTGTCGGTGCCCTTCAGCGCGACGACGATACGATCGGTCGGCACCTGATCGAAGATCATGGTGCGCGCCTTCGGCGCCAGGTTGATGACGTCGTCGAAGGTGAACAGCAGCTCCTTCAGCACTTCGGCCGACTTCGGCCGCTTCTCCGAGAGGCTCTTCAGCATGTCCTCGATATGTCCGCGCTCCATCTTGTTGATGATGTCGGCGACGCGGGCGTAGGTGTCGGCGCCGAGGTTGCGGGCGAAGTTCAGCGTCAGATCCTCATGCAGCGTCTTCTCGAGCACCCTCATGGCGTCGTCGGCGATCGGCTTGAGGCTGAGCACGCGCCGCATCAATTCGTTGCGCAGGCTCGAGGGCAGCTGGCTCATGACCTTGGCGGCGCAGGCCGGCTTGACCTTGGACAGGATCAGCGCCGCGGTCTGCGGATGCTCCTTAGACAGGTAGCTCGCGAGCGAGTTCTCGGACACCGACGAGACACGGTCCCACACCGACCGGCTCGAATTGCCGAGCAGGTCCGACATGATCGCCGACACCTGGTCGGCTGGAAGCACGTCGCCGAGCACCGCCTCCAAGCCACCGAGGGTGCCGAGAATGTTCGCGCCCATCGAGAATTGCTGGGCGAACTCCTCCACGATGGATTCGAGTTCTTGCGCCGTGATCGGCCGCAGCTCGGCCGCGGCCTTGGTAACGATGCGAATGTCCTGCGGCTCGAATTGCGCAAGCACACTCGCGGCCGCCTGCCGGCCCATGGCCAGCAGGAGCGCCGCGACCTTTTCCGTACCGCCCAGCGTGGCAACGCCTCGCTGTTTTACGGGAGCGATGCCGACCTGTGCCGCCATGGTCAGCTGTCACCCTGCCCCAAGGGACCGACGATCTCCGTGAGCGAGACGCCGAAGCGGGAATTGTCCTCTTCGACGACGACCACCTCGCCGCGGGCGACGATGCGGCCGTTGACAACGACGTCGACGGGCTCGCCGACCCGGTGGTCGAGCGGAACCACCGCGCCGCGCCCGAGCTTCATCAGGTTTGCCACCGGAATGGTCGCCGATCCCAGCACCACCTGCATGGTGACCGGAATGCGCAGGATGGCATCGACGTTGGCGAACTTGCCGCTCTCCTCCGCCGTGCGCGCGGCGATCTCCGCCAGCCGCTCCAACGGAGACGCTTCGGTATGGCCCTCGTCGGCGGCCGGTGCTCGTGTGGCAGACTCATAGTCGAAGGATTGCGCCATCTGGTATCGCCTCTTGGTATTTCCGCTCCCGGAGCGCCTTGGCGTTCCGCTCGTATTGGTTCTGCCGGCTCTCGCTTCAGTGCTTGTTCACCTCAGCGCCGCCTGCGGTCGCGGCCGACGTGAGCCCGCTCCTCGCATCGAGTGCTGCGATCGCCTCATGGGCCTGATCGATCTTGGTGGTCAGCACGTTGGCGAGCCGTCCGAGATTGGCTGTGGAATCATGCGCCGCGGTGATGACAGTGTCGAAGGCGCCCGCGGTCTCGTGGACGATGGTGGAGAATTCACCCTGGTAGCTGCGCAGCCGCGCCAGCTCGCGGTGCATCCGGGTCACCCGCATGCTGGTGAAGGCGAGCGCGATCAACAGCACGGCATCAACGAGATAGGATATCATCGACGAACTCCCGTTTCTGATCGACGGGATCGGCCACCTGCATGGCGTAATAGCCATCGAGCTGGCCGATCTGGCACCAGAACAGCACCTGGTTGTTGCTCTCGAGACGGGCCAGCGTGCGCGGCGTCGCCTCCAGCTCGAGCACCTGCCCCACCTTGAACTTGACGACGTCCTCGAGCGAAATCATCTTCTCGTCGAGCACCGCGCTCAGCGTCACCTCGGTGCGGTGAACCTCGCTCTCCATCTGCTCGCGCCAGCGCGGATCGGTCGCCCGGCCGTCGCTGACGACGACGTGAGCGAGCTTCTGCCTGAGCGGGTTGAGCGCGGAGTGCGGAATGATCAGGAACATCTGGCCGCCGCGGTAGAGTGCCTGCACCATCATGTTCGCGCAGATCGACATGTTGCTGGCGCGCCCGATCGCCAGCGAGGCCATCGCCGTCTCGACCCGCTCGACGCGGAAGGTGACGTTCGACGTGCCGGCAAAGGCGCTCTGCAGCGCCTTGGCGAACCGCTCGAACAGTGCCTGGACCAGGCGGATCTCGATGTTCGAGAACGTGCGTTCGACATCGAGCGGCGGTTCCGCGCCGTCGGATCCGAACATCGCCTCGACCATCGTAAACACGAAGTCGCGGTCCAGCATGATGATGACGCGCGAGTCCCATTGCTCCGCATAGAGCACCGCCGCGACCGCGTTGCCCTCGTAGTCCTTGATAATGTCGCCGAGTGGATCGTTGGTGATGCCGTTGACCGAGAAATAGCACGGTGTTCCCGCCATCGGCTGCAGGCTGTCGGTACACGATGCCGCCATGCGATCGAAGATCACATTGAGCATCGGCATGCGTTCGATCGATATGCCGGCCGCGTCCAGCAGGTAGTTCGGCAGCTGCTTGCGCTGATCGACCTCGACGTCTTCCATCATCATGCGCGGGCAGCCTTGGGTTCGGGCTCGGTGACGACGGCCTTGGGACCTGCGATGGTCTCGTTCTCGACGACGTCGATCGACGGCCGCTCGGTGCTCGCGATCATCTTGCGGCCGTGCTCGACGGCGATCTGCGGCATGGCGCCGTTCATGAACGCCAGCAGCGTCTGCTTGACGATGATGTAGGGCCGGCACTTCTTCTCGCGCGTCATCTTGATCTTGATCGCGAAGGGCGAAAGGACGCCGTAGGACAGGAAGATGCCGGCGAAGGTGCCGACCAGGGCCGCGCCGATGAAGCCGCCGAGCAGCTTCGGCGACTGGTCGAGCGCGCCCATGGCCTTGATGACGCCGAGCACCGCGGCGACGATGCCCAGCGCCGGCAGCGCCTCGGACACCGTCACCAGCGCATGATAGGGCGCCAGCTTGCTCTTCACGATGGTGTGGATCTCCTCGTCCATCAGCGCCTCGATCTCGTGCGTGCGCGCGTTGCCCATGATGATGAGGCGGACGTAGTCGCAGATGAACTGGAGCAGCGAGGGGTCTCCGAGCACGCTCGGAAACGCCTTGAATATCTCGGAGGACGCGGGATCGTCGATATGGGCCTCGACTTCGTTGCGGCCCTTGCCCCTGAGCTCTCGCATCAGGGCGTGGAGCGCGCCGAGCAGATCAAGGTAGTAGCGTTGGCCGGGCACCGCGCCGGTGATGGCCTGCATGCAGGCAACCCCGGTATCCACCACCGTCTTCCACGGATTGGCGACGATGAAGGTGCCGACCGCGGTCCCCATGATGATGACGAACTCCCACGGCTGCATGAGCACGGCCAGATGCCCGCCCATGGCGGCAAATCCGCCGAGCAGCGCCGCTACCGTGATGAAAATCCCCACGAAACTGCCCAACGCGCCGCTCCATCGCCAATCCCACCGGGAATATCTAGCCGGCGAGCCTTGCGCGAAGCTGGCTTCCCGCCTCGCCAGCCCCGCGCAAGCAATCGGCGGCAGCTTGGGGCGGCGTCGCAACAGCGGCCAGAGGGGCGCGTGTCATGCTATCCACCATCGCGGACTACACCAGACTGACCAAGGACATGGGCAAGTCGCTGACGCAGGTCGCGACACAGCCGGATGTCAGCCGCGAGACCGACTATTTCCTGAGCCATATCGGCAACGTGAAGACGATCGACGACTTCCTGAAGGACTTTCGCCTCTATTCCTACGCGATGAAGGCCTTTGGCCTCAGTGACATGACCTACGCCAAGGCGTTCATGCGCAAGGTGCTGACCGAGGGTGTCGGCAACAAGAACACCTTCGCCAACAAGCTGACCGACATCCGCTACCGGGAATTCGCCACCACCTTCAATTTCGCCGCCCTCGGCAGCAACGCGACGAAGACCACCCAGGCCACGACCGGGACGGCGACCCATTATGTCACGCAGACGATGGAGCAGAAAGCCGGTGACCAGAACGAGGGCCTGCGGCTGGCGCTCTATTTCACCCGCAAGGCGTCCACAATCACGACCGCCTACCAGGTCCTCGCGGACAAGGCGCTGACGCAGGTGGTTCAGACTGCGCTCGGCCTGCCCTCGACGATCAGCGCGGCCAACATCGACGCCCAGGCCAAGATGATCACGAACAGGGTCAAGCTCACCGATTTCCAGGACCCGGCCAAGGTCACCAAATTCGTGCAGCGCTTCGCGGCGATGTGGGATGCGACCCAGGCCCAGAGCAACAGCTCGACCAATCCCGCGCTGGTCCTGATCGGCGGCGCCAGCTCGGCCAGCATGGATATCGACATGCTCTCGAAACTTCAGTCCCTCCGGTTCGGAAAGTAGATCATGCAATCGGCCCTCTATGTGGGATTGTCGGCCCAGGTCGCTCTCGAAAAGCGCCTCCAGACGATCGCCAACAACGTCGCCAACGTCAACACGGCGGCATTCCGCACCGACGTGGTGAAGTTCGAGACCGTGCTGTCCAAGGCCGGCGCGAACCCGGTCGCCTTCTCCTCGCCCGGCGACAACATCATCTCGCGCGAGCAAGGCAACATCACCGAGAGCGGCAATCCGCTCGACGTCGCCGTGGTCGGCCAGGGCTGGATCGCCTTCGCAGGTCCCAACGGCACGGTTTACACCCGCGACGGCCGGCTCCAGATCGCCGCCAACGGCGATCTTCAGACCGTGAGCGGCTTTCCCGTCGTCGATTCCGGCGGCGCGCAGATCACGCTGGACCCGAACGGCGGACCGGTCTCGATCTCGCGCAGCGGCGCGATCACCCAGGACAACAACGAGATCGGCACCATCGGCCTGTTCAACATCCCCGCTGACGCCAATCTCGAGCGCTACGGCAATTCCGGCGTGACGCCGGACCGGCCCGCGAGCGCCATCGCCGATTTCTCCCGCGACGGCTTCAAGCAAGGCTATGTCGAGGGCTCCGGCGCCAATCCGATGATGGAATTGACCAAACTGATCGCGGCCTCACGCGCCTTCGACGGCACCAATTCGATGATCGAGGGCACCGAGAGCTCGCTGCAGAACGCCATCCGGACGCTGGGCGAACCCGGCAAGTAGACCGCGCCCCGCGCGCATTGAGATTGAGGTTGGACGGTTTCCTTGAACGCTCTTCGGCAACTCGAGTGGGCGCTGCTGGAGCTTCAGCAGAGCACTCCCCTGGCAAGCGTCAGCGGCGCGATCTCCGAGATCGCGCCGACGCATTTCCGTGTCTCCGGCCTGTCGCGCTTCGTCAGGCTCGGCGAGCTCATCGGCGTCAATTCGGGCGGCAAGCCGCAGATCGGCGAGGTGGTGCGAATCGACAGCGAGGGCATCATCGCCAAGCCGTTCGACCGGCAGTTCGCCGGCGGCCTCGGCTCGGTCGCCTACCGGATGCCGCCCTTGTCCTTTGCGCCCGATCCGAGCTGGAAGGGTCGCGTCATCAACGCTCTCGGTGCGCCGCTGGATGGATTGGGGCCCCTCACGCCGGGCCCACAAGCGGTCTCGGCGGAGGCTGAGGCGCCGCCGGCCATGAAGCGCGCACGCGTGCACAAGCCGCTGCGCACCGGCGTACGTGTCATCGATTTGTTCGCGCCGATCTGCGCCGGCCAGCGCGTCGGCATCTTTGCCGGCTCCGGCGTCGGCAAATCGACGCTGCTTGCGATGCTCGCCCGCAGCCAGGGTTTCGATACTGTCGTACTGGCCCTGGTCGGCGAGCGCGGCCGCGAGGTGCGCGAGTTCATCGAGGACGTGCTGGGCAACGATCGCCAGCGCGCCGTCACCATCGTGTCGACCGGAGACGAAAGCCCGATGATGCGGCGGCTGGCGCCGAAGACGGCCATGGCGGTCGCGGAATATTTCCGCGACCGGGGCGAATCGGTGCTGCTCATGGTCGATTCGATCACGCGTTTCGCCCACGCCGCCCGCGAGGTCGCGCTCGCCGCCGGCGAGCCTGCGGTCGCGCGCGGCTACGCGCCGACGGTCTTCACCGATCTGCCGCGCCTCCTGGAGCGCGCCGGGCCCGGCGAGGAAGGTTCCGGCACCATCACCGGGATCTTCTCGGTGCTGGTCGACAGCGACGATCACAACGAGCCGATCGCCGATACCATCCGCAGCACGCTCGATGGGCACATCGTGCTCTCCAGGCACATTGCCGACCAGGCGCGCTATCCGGCCGTCGATGTGCTGGCTTCGGTCTCGCGCCTCGCCCACAACGTCTGGGATCCCGAAGAGCGCGAATTGGTCAGCAAGCTGCGCGCCTTGATCGCCAAATACGAGGACACGCGCGACCTTCGCCTGATGGGCGGCTATCAGTCGGGACGTGATTCGGGCCTCGACCAGGCGGTCGACATGGTTCCGGGAATCTACGGCGCGATGCGGCAAGACGCTTCGGCTCCGCCGAGTGCCGATCCGTTTCGCGAGCTGCGGGACATGCTGAAGGGCGAATAACCGCGCAAGAGGCCGCGACCGCTCGCAACATGGGCCGCTATCCTGCTCCTGCCCGTTGTTTTCGACAGGAGATTGCGCATGCCGCCACGCCGCCGGCGCATGCGCCGCACGGCCGTCGCCGGTTTTCCGTCCTGAGCGCCGTCACCACTCGGGTGAGAACAGCGGACGACAGCGCTAGAAGCGACCGCACCGGCGATTCTGCGAGCATAACGGTCAACAACCGACGCGTGTAGTTCCTCCGAGTTCCCTTGACGATTCTCCGGCTCCACCCACAAGTTGTGGATGACGTGCCGAACTCATCGTCGTCGTGCACAAGCTTCGATCAATTTGCGTCGATCACGGTCAGCAGGATGCCGTGCAATCATGGCGTCGCAGAATTGAGTGCATGTTGCTTGCCGGGCAGCGTATTGCGTTCACTATCATGTGTCCCGATGAGCGAGATTGTCTTGAACGTTACATTCGCCTGCAACGACATCTGGGCTCGCGAGCGTCTCTACTTGATTTTGTTGAGAAGCTCATTCATCGTTTCAATGGAATATAAGAAACGTCTGCGTGTGACTTGAACTCAGGGGCTTCGGTTGAACTATTCCGATCCATCGTCGGCTGGCGACGGCAACTCGGGCTCCCGTGCGACGACGCTGTTGGGACGCCAACGACGCAGTTCGTCACTCCGAAGCACGCGACGCGCATCGGTCCAGATCGGGCGCACTGCGATTCGTTCCTTCGAACGAGAGCTCGACACGACGTGTTCGCCGGACAGCTGCAACCGTTCGATGTCTTTCGATGGTTTCGCGGGCCAGGGTGCAAAGCGGCTTCGGGGCGCCGCAGACGAAGTTCCGGGGACGAGGTAGATTCATGCCGTTGGCACGGGAAGCCGTCGAGCTGCTGGTTCAGGCGGCGAGGGCTTGGTATTTCGAAGGCAATCAGCATGGATTGCGCGATCGCGAATGGATGGCGCTGCGCTTTCTCGGCCGCGCCAACAGGTTTTCGCGCACGCCATCCGCGCTGGCCGGCTTCATCGGCGCCACCAGAGCAACTGCATCGCAGATCGTGAAGACGCTGGAGAGCAAATCCTTTCTGGTGCGCAAGCCGTCGCAAGAGGACAAGCGTTCTGTCGTCCTGCACGTCACCGCCCAGGGCGAGAAATGCCTGAACCAGCACGACCCGATCAATCACGTGGTGAATGCGGTCACCTCGCTTGGAAACGACGAATGCGTCAGGCTGCGCGACTCGCTCCGCGAAGTTCTCAATCACCTCGACGCGGCCCATCAGCGGCTCGATGCCAGCGTCTGCCGGGACTGCATGTTTCTCGCCGAACGCGGCCCGGGCACCTCAAAAGGTCGCGCGAGCGCCGAATTCATGTGCCGTCTGTATCGCGCTCCGGTCTCGCTCGATGAGACCGAACTGCTGTGCACCAGTTTCGAGCGCACCCGCGACCGCCCCAAGATCGAGGAGCATCTCGACCGCGCGCGGATGGCAAGCCAGGGCTGAGGCACACGCAATTTCCGCGCGAGTGGTTGCGGCACAGCCCGCGGACAACTTCGCAGCGCCTGTCTCTGAACGACGCATGCAGTTCTCCCGTGTCCCGGACAAGCCGCAACGCTGACAGCGTTGCGGCGCAGAGCCGGGACCCAGAAAGCGACAGAGTGCGACGCGGATAGATGGGCCCCGGCGAGCAGTGTTATGACGCCCGCTCTCTCCACGCCGTCATTGCGAGCGCAGCGAAGCAATCCAGAGTCTTTCCGCGGAAAGATTCTGGAGTGCTTCATCACCAGCGCAAAATTGCTTCGCAATTTGTCGCGGGCTCCTCGCAATGATTGAGCGTCCTGCAATCACCACTGTCGCCGAAACCGAATTTCGATAGAACGGAATATTTGCGCGAGGAGATTCTCAGAGCAGCGAAACAGGCTCGGTGCCGTAGCCCGGATGGAGCGCCAGCGTAATCCGGGACGGCGCACGATGCCGGGCGAGCGGTCCCTACACCATCGGGCAGCGCATTCGCGCGACCCGTTGGCTCGATCCGGGCAACGGGGGCGTCAGGCATCACGCGGAATGGGCGCACAAAAAAACACCCGGCGGTTTCCCGCCGGGTGTTCATCACGTGGTTCGAAAGATCTTACCAGTTGCGCTGGGCGCGGAGCAGCAGGGTGACGCTGTCCTGATCCTTCAGCTGGTACAGGGCGGCCGGCTTGGCCGTCGTGCCGGCACCGGCGTAACCAACCGTGCCCGAGTACTTCTGGTCGAGACGGGTCCAGTTCAGGTCGCCCGAGAACGTCAGGTTCTTGACCGGGGTCCAGCGGGTGATGATACCGACCTGGCCGACGGCGAAGTCAGGGTTACAACCCGTGACGCCGGCGAGACCGCCGAACACGCCGCCTGCACCGCCAGCGCCGCAGAGAGCGGTCTTGGCGACCGAGCCATACTGCGCCTGAGCGTAGGCGCCGTAGAGCGCGGTGTTCCAGTAGGGATCCCAGTTGTGGGTGTAAGCACCGCGGAAGCCCCAGGTCTTGACGGTTTCCTGCTGGCCGCCCGTGACGAACACGGTGTCCGGAGCATAGGCGAAGCCGACGCTCTGATAGGCAACGCCCGAGCTGCCGAACATCGAGTAGCTGCTGCCCGCCAAGTTCTGGAAGTTGTAGCGGGTCGCACCGTCGGTGTAGACGCCCGAAATGTTGATCACGTCACCCGCACCGGTCGGGATGTTCTTGATCGACAGAGCGAGCTGAACAGCCCAACCCCATTTGTCGTCGGGGTGGCCGGTGGCTTCGGTCGCGCCGTAGTAGGCGACGTGGTTGTCATGCGCAGCGACCGACGCCTGGAACATGCCCCAGGCCTGGTCGACACGGACCATACCGACGAGGTTCGGCGAACGCGAGCCGCCGATGGCGTTGGTGCCGTACGTACCGCCGACCATGCTGCCGACGGTCGCGCCGGTCAGGTTCACGTTGCCGGCCTGGTAGTAGGCCGTCGCGTCTTCCGCCGAGAACGACGCCGTCACGCC